>NZ_JAGGKL010000015.1 GCF_017873625.1 Methanobacterium petrolearium
GTGGCTCTGTTAAGCGCTGAAGTAGGTGTAACACTTAGAACTTTACCTGATACTGAGACAGTCACAGGAACAACAGTGCCACTACTACTAACCAAACGAACACCAGCCGCATTCGCAACAACGATATCCTCATTGAAAGTAGTAGTAATCACCCTACTCACCGCAACATTCACAGCATTCCTAGCAGGACTACCTGCAGTAGGTTTAGGCACAGTACTATCTGTAGTTGCGGTAAAAACGCTGGTGTATGATGCTAGAGGATTACCCACAAGATCGGTTATGCTACCTGCATTCAGGGTTAAGATGTATTGTGTTCCTTTTATCAGTAAGGTTGTAGGAGTTATGGTCAATATGTTATTGTTGATTGCAGTTGTTGTGGGTATAACTGTTCCGCCGCTGTTGGTTAGTTGGATTGACATGTTAACTGCTTTGATACTATCACTGAATGTTATGTTAATCACTTTGTTACAAGGTACGTTTACTGCGTTGTTAGCAGGATCCGCACTATTTACCTCTACAGATTCTCCATTGTCATGGATGTTGTTATTTTCGTGGGTGTTATCCTCTGCATTGGTGGTGCTTATTCCTTTTCCCTGGTTTTCATAGATTTCATTGTCTGTTATCCCATTGCCAGTGGATTGTTCAACGTTTATTCCATCTTCTCCATTGTTATTGATGTCATTGTTGGTGATTGTGTTGTTATCTGAAGCATTGACACTTATTCCGTTTCCCTGATTGCCCAGGATGTTGTTATTGTTGATCTCATTGTTGGAAGATCCGTTAACGAAAATTCCTGCAAAAACGTTTCCACTGATTATGTTATTTGTAACCACATTCTCGTTGGAATTATTTTGAAGGAACATTCCGTTTGTGAAGTTGGAGTTAGCATCGATGGTGTTGGCTTCCAGAGTGTTACCTGTACTGCGATGTAGGTGAATTCCACTAGAACTATCTGTACCACTGACAATGGATCCATTAATAATATTTCCATTTACGATATTATTATTGGAATTGTAGTATAATTTTATTCCATCATTTCCTTCAGGGATTGCTTCTCCGTTGGGTATGTGTTCTGCTGTATTATTGCCAGTTATGGTAATGGTGTTGTTAGTTATGGTGTTGTATTTGGTTTGATATGTAGAGATACCTAATGTGTAATTTCCCACACCAGTTAGCATGTTATTGGTGATTTGGTTACCATTGGCAAGATTAGAACCACTGGCACTGTATAATTCAATAATATAGTTGATGTTAGCTGCTGTTTGTATAATGTTATCATTTACACTAACATAACGAAGTGGTCCAAGAAAACCACCCTCCAGGTAGATACCATAAGCCAAATCAGGGGCTGTAGCACTGACGTTATTTCCTGAAATCTGGGTGTATGGAGTAATAGCACCCACTTTAATACCATTGGCATAATGATTTTCCCCAACAGTATTTATTGTATTGTCAGAAATCACATTACCTTCGCATTCTAAATACTCATATGTACTTGAATCGAAACCTCCTACAACTTCCAGACCATAGGCGTAGTTATTTCCAATAGTGTTTATGATGTTACCACTGAGTGTGTTTTCATCGCAGTCATTTCTTATCTGAACACCCAATATTGTGTCATAACCTGATTCACTTATATTGTTATAGTCTGTGGTTATGTTGTTATTGGTCAAGTTGTTTTGGGCAGAACCGTTGCTTATAAACACTCCCAATGTTGGATAAATTCCTCCCATATAATAATCTGACCAGTCAATATCACCTGCTAATCCAGTGGTATGGATAGTGTTGAGATCAAACACATTGGAACTTGAACCATCCAAGTACACACCATAGGTTATTCCATCACCATTTACTGTAACATTGTTTCCACTGAGGTTATTGGCATTGGATTCCACGAGGTGAATACCATAGCATTCATCACCACCCACACCATTAAATATATTATTTAAGATGGTGTGGCCTGTTGCCCTATACAAATCAAGAACATAGGCTTGAATGGCTGAGGCAAACACATTGTTTCCTGTGGCAGTGACGTTCTGCAAGTTATTACCATAATCTTCCAGGTAAAGACCATAGGCAAAGTTATCTGCAATAGCACTGATGTCGTTTTCAGAAATAACTGTATCCTTGGTGTATCCGCTTACTTTAACACCATTGGCATAATTTTTTCCAACAGTGCTGATATCATTACCTGAGATAATATTACCCTCACTAACAGCACCAAATGCACCTACAATCTCCAGACCATAACCATAGGAATATCCATTGGTATTGATGGTGTTTCCGGTGAGGTTATTTCCATTACAGTCCTCACATAACCGAACACCAAGCATAGTGTCGAATCCTGATGCACTTATGGCATTGTAATCTGTGTTTATAATGTTATTGGTGAGTATGTTATTGTTGGAACTATCATACAGGAACACCCCAATAGTAGAGTAAATTCCTGGGTCGGGGTAGGGTGACCAGTCCACATCCCCTGCAAAACCAGTAGTATTCACAATGTTAGAATCGACTATGTTGGAACTTGAATCTTCCAGATAGACACCATAGGTAATCCCATCACCATTCACAGTAACATTATTTCCACTGATGTTATTGGAGTTAGATGCACTCATGAGGTGAATACCGTAACATCCATCTTCACCCACACCATTAAACACATTATCAGTAATGGTGTGACCTCTGGCTTCATATAATTCCAAAACATAAGATTCATCGGCTGATGCCAGGACATTGTTTCCAGTGACAGTGACATTTTTAAGTCCTTCTGATCCTCCAAAATTCTCCAGATAGACACCATAAGCAAAGTTATCTGCAGTGGCACTGATGTCATTTCCAGAAACTAGAGTATCTTCGGTGTAGGTGCTTACCTTAATACCGTTGGCATAATTATCTCCAACCGTGCTGATGGTGTTTCCTGAAATAATATTGCCAGATGATGTTAGGCAACCGTAAGTTCCTACAATTTCTACACCGTAGGCATAGGAAAATCCGTTGGTGTTAATTGTGTTATTAGCAAAGTTATTTCCACAACTTTCTTGGTGTATGCGAACACCTAACAGAGTGTCATAACCGGTGGTGCTGTGTATCAGATTGTAATCTGTATTTATAGTGTTGTTTATGAAATCGTTGTTGTCGGAAGCACTGTATAAAAACACACCTGTGGTAGGATACACACCACCATTTAACCAGTCGGACCAATCAACATCGGCTGAAACTCCGGTTGTGGTAATTGTGTTTGAATCAAACACATTGGAACTGGATTCTTCTAAATAAACACCATAGGTGAACTTACCATCACCTTTTTTAGCCGACCCCGTACCATCACCTGTGGTGGTGATAGTGTTTCCATTGATTTGATTATTATTTGCTTCTATTAAACAAACACCATAACTATCATCCCCTTCTTGACTGGTGAGGACCACGTTGTTAGCTATAGTGTTGTTTTCTGATTCAGCAATGACTATGGATCCTGGGGCAATGTTACCATTGTGATTGGTGTTGTTAATAACCAAATCTGTGACATTGGTCCCTGAACCACTGCTCAGAATGGTTATGGTTCCATTGAAGATGGTCCCAGTTTTATCACTGCTAGTTATATTCAAGGGACGATCAATATACATATCCTTGTTATTTATCGCTCCTGAACAATCTAACACATCTCCACTGATGATGTTCGTATCATTAATATATCCGGATGCGTTGAAATAATTAGTATACGAGTCATCAGTGATAGTATATATATTAGCCGCGCTAACTGCGCTAATAGTAGCGCAAGATAACAGCAGAAACGCTATTATCGTAGCCAGCTTTATTCCTTTATGCATTTTTTACCTCCTTTATCAATTTTATTTTATTATTATTAAGATTTACTTGAAATAAATCATATTTAAATATTTCCATGATACTTTAAAAAAACTCAAGTAAAGTTTATATGTTATGAAATTAAAGGAGTAAATTGATCCATAAACCTACATAAATGACACCAATAGGGTCCAGAAAACTCCTTGTTTTCCTAAAGGTGCCACAATAAGGGACTTAGATATCTAGGTCCCTTAAATCTATCTAAATCTTTTCTAATCCATGATTATAAAAAAATCTTATGAAAATAAATAAACGAATGAAATATAGACCTTACATGATAATAAATTTAGATTATTTTAAAGGTGCTGAACCTTGAATCTGACAATAATACATCCTGGAGTATATGTTATTTACTATCTGCTACTAATACTACTTGCATTCATGTTCAACGACCCTTACTATCTTGTATCCTTTTTAATCTGTATTTCTATTCTGATTGCCATGCAGGGTATCAGTCATGAATTTAAGAGTGTAATCCAGTTTTTTATTCCTATGTCCATTTTAATAATCATTTTAAACCCTTTGGCATCAAAAGTGGGAACCACCCACATATATATTATGGGAAGTTATTACATCACCCTGGAGGCTTTGGTATATGGGATTTTAATGAGTCTCTCCCTCCTAATCATATTACTTGTATTCGCCTCATATAATCGTTCAGTTTCTTATCAAGAGATGCTTTATCTTTTTTCAAAGAGATTCCCTCATATTTCCATGATAATCGTGATGGCACTGCGTTTTATTCCCCTTCTGACTTATCGGTTAAGTGAGGTGAATAAGATCTTCAAATTCAACCAGGATGAACAACAAAAGGGTGAATCCAGGATAGAAAGAATTAAAAAAACCGCCCAGATGCTGGCAGTTGTGGTTTCATGGTCACTGGAAGAGTCTATGCTCACTGCAAAGTCGATGAAAGCCAGAGGATATGGTATAAAAGACCGGACAAGCTACTTATCATATGAATTCCGAAAAATAGACTATTTATTCATTTCATTCATCATTGTAATGACATTCATCAGCCTTGCTGGCCTGGCGCAGGGTTATGGGAGGATTGAAATTTATCCAACCCTGAAATTCAATGCTTCAGAAAACATTTTGAACCTGTACTATTTAGCATTTTTAATGTTATTAATGCCACTTATCTACCTTGAACTCAGAGAAAAGTTTATATGGCGCCAAAAAATTAAATCGCACCGATTAACTTATCAAGAGAAAGATAATGGAGATTCTAAAAAAAACTAATAAAGAAAAAAAGTTGAGGAGAAATATTTGATGAGCTTGATCAAATTTGAAGATTTCAGTTTCAAATATCCCCACCAAAAAAATGCTCTTTCCAACATAAATCTCGATATAAATGATGGAGAATTTGTTTTATTCTGCGGACCATCCGGTTCTGGGAAAACTACTCTGCTGGCTAACATAAAAAACGAGATACGGCCTGTGGGGGATTGTGATGGTGTGATCTATTATGATGGGGAGAACATACGTAACATGGAAGATGAGAGATCTGCCTCTGAAATTGGTTTTTTATTTCAAAATCCTGAAGATCAATTTGTTTCAGACAATGTACTCCAGGAGATAGCTTTTTCCCTGGAAAATATGGGATTACCCACCAATGAAATTCGCAACCGGGTTGCAGAGATGACTGCTTTTTTTGGTCTGGATAAATATCTTTACAAGAATGTCAATGAACTCTCCGGTGGCCAGAAACAACTGGTAAATCTATGTTCCCTTCTGGTGTTAAAACCCAAATTACTTCTTTTAGACGAACCAACCTCACAACTTGACCCCATTGCAGCCTATGATTTTCTAACTATCCTTAGAAGATTGAACGAAGAATTTTCCATCACCATAATGGCCACTGAACATAAGATTGATAACATGTTCCCCTTCATTGATAAAGCAGTGTTTCTAGAGGATGGATGCATAAAATACTCTGATGGACCCCGAAGTATATGTCAGGAAGCATGGAACAACGAAATATTCAGTAATTATTTGCCGGCTGTAACCCGTATCAACTTCCTCCTGGGATCAAAGTATGATTATGTAAATGAACTAAAAATACCCCTTAACATACGTCAGGGACGTGGAAATCTAAATCTTCTGGACGGTGAACTGAAAAAATCCCACAACTCCCTATCCACAACCAACTACAAAAGGACCCCAGATACAGAATATTCTAAAGGAACTGTCAAAGAAAATGAAAATACCCTGATTAAATGTGATGATATCTGGTTTGGTTACATACAGGATCATTTAGTTTTAAAGGGAATTAATTTTGATATTAAAAAGGGAGAATTTCTCAGTATTATAGGAGGAAACGGAACTGGTAAAAGCACCCTGTTACAGATATTAGCCGGACTTATGAAGCCCAAAAAAGGGAAAATTACCTATAAAAAGGGTCTCAGACTGGGTTATGTTCACCAGAACCCTATGATTCATTTCCGCCAGGAAACTGTAGAAGAAGAGTTTTCAGAATACTCATCAGGACTAACTCCAGAACAGTTAGCCCAGGAAAATGGAGGGTTGGGTAAATTGTTCAGATCCATTCTAGGATCCAAAGACCATTCTGATAGTGCTATTTCACCTGCTGAATCTTCTAAATTAAAGAGTAAAAGATTTGCATCTGAAGAGGAAAAACAGAATATTATCCATTTATTTGGTCTTGAAGATTTAATGGATAAACATCCCTATGATTGTAGTGGTGGTGAAAAACAGAAAATCGCCATTGTAAAGGCTTTGTTAACCAAACCAGATGTTTTAATTTTGGATGAACCCACTAAAGGTATTGATCCAGTATCTAAACTTCACTTTGCTGATTTGATGAAAAAACTACAAAGTGATGGTTTAACCATTGTAATGACCACTCACGACATTGATTTTGCTGCAGAATATTCCCATAGATGTATATTACTCTTTGACGGCGGAATACAGGTTGATGATGAACCCAAACCCGTTTTTTCCAATAACAACTTCTACACAACCTTCGTGAACAGGATGGTAAAGGATTACCTGCCCAATTGTGTGACTCTGAGTGATGTGAAGAGAGAATGGAACATCTAAAGATTTCTTTAAAAAAATCAGATTTTTCGTAAACTTAATTAATAGATAATAACACGGATTTGGGCTATACCAAAACTCCATAACAACCAATTTTAACTGCAATAAAAATTAGGGTTTAAAATTGTTTGATATAAGAAATAAGTATTATTTTCATTCTTATTATTAAGAACATGATTTAATACAGCATATTTATATTCCATCAAGATTATAACAGTATTAAATTTTACTTGAAAATAAATCAAAATAAATTGAGGTGGGAGTTTATGGATTTTATGACTTTAGGAAGCTGGATACTATTCTTTTTATTAATTATTGGAATTATTTTAGCCTTTTTTAGAATTTTCGAAAAATCAAAACCAAGTGTAGAACATTTAGTGTTGATTGCAATTCTAGTTGCAATATCGGTTATGGGAGATCTTCCCACAGCTGCCATACCCGGGCTTACAGTGGCATCTTTCATAATAATCACCACAGGAATAGTTTTCGGGAAAAAAACCGGGTTTGTAACTGGAATTCTAACCCCCCTGGTACTGAGTCTGTTTCTAGGGTTAGGGTACTGGACAGTGCTGCAAATGATTGCCTGGGGACTGATGGGGTTAACTGCAGGAATATTAAGTAGCAAACTTGACAAAAACAAGTACCTACGATCAGGTTTTGGTTTTGCCTGGGGATTCCTCTATGGGTGGATAACCAACCTTTCTATGTTACCGTTCCTAAGCAGCATCACTCTAACCAGTGTGATCGGAGTTTATGCTGCAAGCTTCCCCTTTGATCTTATTCATGCTGTTACCAATGCTGTGCTCCTTTTCCTGTTCTTCAGCCTATTTGAAAGGATATTTAATCGAGCTAAAGACAGATTTATCAGTCCAGCCATGAAAGAATCCCCAGAAAAAGAACCAGCTAATAATTAAAACAAGGTTAGATGATGATATATATAGTGGGAATTGGATATTCAAAAGAACATCTAACTCTCCAGGCCTTAAATATCCTGAATGAGGCAGATTTAATCATTGGCAACTCTTTTCATCTTAAACAGATAGAAGATCTGATAAAAGGCAAAAAAACTATAAGAGAGAACATAGCAAAAGAAGAGATGGTTCATTTAACTATTCTTAAATCTTTAGACAACAAAAATGTGGCCTTAATATCATCTGATCCTGAGGCAGAGGGAATTCTTAACATTTTCTATCAATCCCTGGATAAATATCCGGATGTGGAAGCAAAAGTGGTTCCTGGAGTAACTGCAGTAGCCTATGCATCTACCACCTTAGGGACACTTAATGATTTTGCAGTTATAAATTTGAACGATGCCACCATCCCTTTATGTGAGATGAAAAACCGGTTAAAGAACGCCGTAGCAGCAGAACTCATTCTCATACTCCAGAAAATCCCTGGAACAGACCATAGGGATGTGCATAAAATTTTAAAAGAGCTTTTAAATGATTCCACACCCGTGGGAATTTTTAAAATCCTTCCAGTATCTGAGTTAAAGGAAGTATCCCAATTAAAAGAAACTTCAAACACATCCCCTGTACCTGAATCCAGATTATCTGAATATGTTGTAAGCACTATGGGAAATATAAACTGGGATGATGTTGACAAATCCCCTCTGCTTGTATTAGGAAACAAGTTCACTTACATTCAGAATGGTAAAATGGTAACACCCAGGGGTTATGTCTTATACCCTGTGATTCATCCCCTTACCAGAAAGTTCTATGAGAATTACCTGGCAGGTGAAGGTGTAGAAGGTCCTAACTTTGATTGTTCTGACTATCCCTGTCATTATCATTGCCAAAACTGCACTTTCTGTTACTGTCCATTCTACCCCTGCGGAGACTCTTCTACTGGAGGTAAATGGATTAAAGGAAAACCAGTATGGGATTGCACAGATTGCCTGTGGATCCATCAGGACGATACAGTAGATTGCATACAGAGAAAACTGGATGATATATTACTTGAAGTGGAAGACCTGCAAAATAAGAAGAAAGAACTCTTGAAATTGCGCAGAGAATGCCTATATTACACTTTAAATGATTGAGGGGAAATTTATATACATAATTAATAGGACAGGTGAGGTTCTAATATCTCTAAATTCCTATTATTTATTTGTTTTATATGGCTAATTAGTAAACGCAACCATGTTCACAATAACATAGATCCTACCTTAAAGGTGAATTGATTTGAAAATTCAAAAAAGTAAAACAAAGGAATACAGGGATTCATTTAAACTCATCCACCAAACAGATACTGGAGAAAAGGTTTACAGACTTGGAAGGTCCATTCTTATCAAATTACCTGAGAATCGGAATTCTGTAATCACTTCATGGATTAATGGAGGTTACCGGGAAGATCTCCAGGCTATATTTAACCATCAACTGAATCAAAGCGAGATTGATCACCTAGAAAATGGCCCTGTACCTGAATTTATGAGGAATACTGCAAAAAAAATGGGAATGGACCCAGGAAGGACTTCTGGCTTTTTGACTGTGGCTTATATGGATAATGTTGCCATAATAACTAAAACTTTCCGAGAGATAGAAGTTACTGCCATAGTAACTGCGGGAATTGAGGTTAATGGTGGTCGGGCTGGAGATACTGCATCATACTATGAACTAAATGGGACTTATGAATTTGAGGTGGGCACCATAAATACTGTTTTAATAGTTAACTGTAACTTATCTGAAAGTACCCTCATAAGATCAATGATGACTGCAGTGGAGGCAAAGACAGTTGCTCTCCAGGAACTCATGGCACCCAGCAAGTACTCTCACGGCGTTGCAACTGGTTCTGGAACAGATAACATAGCAATAATCTCCAACATGGAAAGTGAAGACGTTTTAACCAGTGCAGGGAAACATTCAAAACTGGGAGAACTCATTGGAAAAAGCGTGATTGAAGCCACTAAACAATCTCTGTCAAAACAGAGTAACCTGAATCCTGATTCTCAATGTGATATGCTGGTTCGATTGGAACGTTTCAAAGTTGACCCTGAAAATTACTGGGAACATGCCAGAAGTGCCTACCAAGAGCCGGATAAAACTAAATTCATGGAAAACCTTCATGATTTTTCCAAAAATCCACTGGTTGTGTCCCTGGTTGCATCCATCCTACACCTTATCGATGAAACCAGTTGGGGGCTAGCCAGCCAAGGAGCAGCTGAAAAAACTGCAATTTCTCTAATGAAAACACTGCCAGATCTCCTGAAAATTGAAAATGTGCCTAATTATGAAAAATTGTTAGATCAAAGTGATTCCGTCCTTATTAACTGGATTAGAGTTAGTACCTGGGTTATACTTAACATGAAAAAATAATTTTAATGTTAACGTTTGATTATTCTTTTGGATGAAAAATGGGTTCTGTATATCCCATATATTATCAGAACAACCATTAAAACTGAGGATAATAATTTCACTGAGTAAGGAACAAAACTGGTGTATGCACTTAGATCAGTGATACTAACACCCTGAATAAAATAACTGCTGAATAAATTGACCAAATATCCCATAATAAGAGATACACTCACTATGGAAACTATGTAGCTGGTGAGGAACCTTTTTTTGAACTTGCTGAGAATCATTGACATGGAAGCCATGTTGGTGGCAGGACCTGCATAAAGGAAAACCAGTATGCTTCCAGGAGTGAATCCCATGAAGATAAAGGACAGTGCCAAAGGGATGGAAGCTGTGGGACAGACATATATGGGAATTGCCACCAGCAATAATATGAAAAGGGATAACACTGGATCAGATGCAAAAGTCTTTAAAAAGTCCCAGGGCATTCCCATACTCATAAGTGCACCTATCAATGCTGCAAAAAGCAGACCAAACAGAAGTGATGTTGAAACATCGGCAAATGAGTCCTTAAAGGAATATCTTACGATTTCTTTGATTTTAGCATAGGCCCTATCATCCCAGTTACCATTATAATCACTGGTAGGCCCACCCTCCCCAATATTAGATTTAAATTCACTGCCCTCCTTTTCATTGAACTTGCCATTAAAGTTAATGAATTTATTTCCACATCCATCACAGTGACTTTCACTATTATGGTCTTTAACCGGACAGTTAAGGTGATTTATATGTGTAGTCTCATTTTCCCCAATAAAATGGACCAGTAAACCGGCGGTTACACCAGAAATTGCTGCTATCACTGGCCGCATAAGGGTTAATGGCAGTCCCAGGAATGAGTAGGACGGTATAACCGAACTCACACTAAATCCTGATGTTGAAACTAAAAAAGATGCTGAAACTGAATCCCGAATACCCTTATCTTTTAAGGCTATGGCTGCAGGAACAATTCCACAGGAACATATTGGAAGTGGAAGACCCACTAAGATTCCCTTTATGATTCCTCCAAGAGTTGAAGTTCCCACTAATTTTTCCAGTAGGTGAGAAGGGAGAAACATGTGAATTAAGCCTGCCATCAAAAATCCTACCAGGATAAAAAAAGAGTTTTCCAGAATTATCTGATAAAATAATTGGAAGAAGTTAACAACAAAACTCATGACTTCACCATTTAAAGAAATTTTTCCCTCTAGAATTAAACTCAGATAATTGTGTGTTAAACCTGTAGAACCATATTGGGAATGTTCATGTTAATGACTCTGAAAATCTTCTCCAGGATTCCACTCGCCGTTAGAATATAACCAGGTCCCATTCCAGGTTTTTTCGTTAACATCAACAGTTACAAATGACTCATTTCTTGATTTGAATATTATATATGTTTGGATATTTGATTGGTCTGTTATATTTTCTTTTTCCGCAATATAATTCTTAACTATACCATCTAACTCGTTAAATAGTTGGGCTTCTTCTGTTGAATTTATACCAATGTAGCAATCTGTGCAGCCAACACAACTCGAACAGTCATTTCCTGTTCCTGCTAATGAAATAAAAATAGTGGAAAATAGGATTAATCCCACCAATAATATGCCCCCCAGTAATATGATTCCTTTTTTGTTGATGGACATACTAGTCACGTTGGTGGAAGTGTGGTAAAAAACTTATGGTACTAATTATTATCCTGTGCTGGTCATATTAAGAATCACAGCTCCCCCAATAATCATTGCAATTGCCAGAAATTTTAAAAAACTTATCTCTTCACTGAAAAAGATAACGCCCACTATAGCTATTAATCCAATTCCTAATCCTGCCCAAACTGCATATGCAATCCCCATTTCAATATGATTCATACATACTGAAAACAGGTAAAAGCCAATGGCAAAGAAAAGGAGAAACCCAACAGAAGGCCATACTTTAGTAAAACCCTCAGATAGTTTCAGGCAAGTAGTGGCCACCACTTCCACTCCCACCCCAATAAATAGTAAAAACCACGGATTAACCATTGATTTCACCCACATCTTTTTAATGATAGGTTATCGAATTATTTCCAACATGTTATATTCAAGAATTCATTATCAATAATATTTAAATTTTTTTCCATTTTTGGGAACTGTAAAGTTATTGGATTCAATTTTTTCCCATTTTTAGTCCTTTTTTCACTTTTTTTGATTTTAATCCTAAATACATCCAAAAAAAATCCATAATTAAATCCACTTAGTTTATGGATTAGTTGACTACTTTTGATTTGAAGGTTTAAAAAATGAAGATAAAAATTTAGCCAATTTTGATCCTGTTTTTGATTCAGGTAACTGTTCAAATCCACAGTTAGGACATCTGATCATGTTACAGTTGTGGACAGGACATCCCTGACAAGTATTAGACCTTTTATTTTCATCAAAAACACAACCACAAATTTTACATTTCATATTATGCTGTCCTCCTAAGTTAGATAATCTAAAGTTAAATAAAAATTCTCTATACAAACTGCCCATCATGACTTGTTACTAATATTAAACTACTTTTCTCCTTTTTAACTGGATTTAGTAGGTTAAAAGTCAGGATTTAAAATAAAATTTCATTAACATACCTTGGAAAAAAAAGGAGTTTTCAGGAAAAAGATTTCAGTATTTGAAAGAAAGGCAATATAAGTAGGGGCATCTGAGGTGTTACATTTGAGGATGATGATCGGTTGATGGATGCCCCTATGTTATGATTACCTGAACTTCAAATAAGATGCTATGAGGTTTTTGATTTTTCTTTCCTCATCCGCATCTTTTGAAGAATGATGATTAAAATCATCCAGTTTTACACTCTTTTTTCCAGTAATACCTGATTTACAGGTCATTAAATCACCTCCTGATGTTTTCATGTTTTTTTTAATCTACTTTAAAGAGTGGGGGAGTGTTTCTAGAATCCCATGATTGAACCTCCCTGGTAAACTACAAATGAAACCACATAAGCCACCACAAAGGTGTATACTGCAGCAAATGTAGGCCATTTCCAGGAGTTGGTCTCTCTTCTTATGGCAGCTAAGGTAGCCAGACATGGTATGTAGAGAAGTACGAACACCATGTAGGCATAGGCAGAGAGGGGAGTAAATAATTCCTGCATCACTGCAATGAAACCTGGATCTTCTTCAGGTGCAGTTTCCTCCTCTTCTTCAGCAGGTGCTTCTTCATTTGATGCCTGTTCTGCTTGTGCTGTTTCATCAACAGAAGTTTCCTCAGTAGGTGCCTCTTCTCCACCACCATCTTCACCAATACCATACAGGGTACCAAATGTGCTTACCACCACCTCCTTGGCCAGGAATCCGTAGATTATGGCCACAGTGGCCTGCCATTCACCGAATCCAAGTGGTTCGAATATGGGAGATAATGCAGTTCCTATCTGTCCAGTTACACTTTCCTGTGAACCGTATTCCACTCCTACTGGTAAGCTGCTTAAAGCCCATATTACCACTGAAAGTGCTAAAATGATGGTACCTGCTTTTTTCAGGAAGAGTACGCCTCGCTCCCACATGTGTATGAGGGCACCTTTTGCTGTGGGTATTCTGTAGGGAGGTAATTCCATTACAAAGGGTGCTGACATTCCTTTGAATATGGTTTTCTTGAATATTGCTGCCACTATGATTGCCACCACTATTCCCAGAAGGTACAGGGAGAATATAACCCATCCCTGATATGCTGAGAAGAATGCAGCTACAATCAATGCATAAACCGGTAACCGAGCACTACAAGACATGAAAGGAACAATTAACATGGTTAACAATCGATCTTTCTCATTTTCCAGGGTTCTGGTGGCCATTATTCCAGGTACTGCACATCCAAAACCAAGTATCATGGGTATGAATGATTTTCCATGTAAACCAACTAGTTTGTGCATGAAACGGTCCATTACAAATGCAGCTCTGGCCAGGTACCCACTGTCTTCTAAGATACTGAGTATCAGGAACAATATGAAGATCAGGGGTACGAATACCAGTACTCCACCTACACCCCCTATTATTCCATCAACAATGAATGACGTCAGGAATCCTTCACCCATACTGGCAGATATTGTTTCTCCCAGCCAGGCGAAAGCTTCTTCAACATAACCTCCCAATGGATCACCCAGAGTGAAGGTTATTTGGAAAGTTAACCACATTATAAGGAGGAATATGGGTATTCCCAGATATTTATGAGTCACAATCCTGTCAATGAGATCGGATCTGGTGATTTTATCGATTTTGGGTTTTTTTACTGATTCTGAAACTAGTCCTGCTATGAAACCATACCGGGCATCGGTAATGGCAGCATCAGCATCATCATCAAAAACATCGTTGAAATGTCTCTGGATTTTTTTTACTTCCCTTATGACTCTCTGTCCTTTTCCAGTTTCTTCGATTTTTTTTATAATTTCTGGATCATCTTCCATTAATTTAAGAGCTATCCAACTTGTAGGTGCATCCAGATGTGGTATATCCTGGTCAATGATTTTTTCAATCTGTTCCATGTGTTCTGATACTTCATTACCATATTCCAACCGGTCCATAACAATATTAGGTGATTTGGAAACTTTCACTATGGTGTTCAGGAGTTCATCACTGCCAGTTTCATCCACAGCTTCAATTTCTATTACTGGTACACCTAAAAGTTTTGAAAGCTGTTCTTTGTTGATTTTCAGTCCTTTTTCCCGGGCAAATTTATTCATGTTAAGTGCCAGAATCGTGTTTGCACCTAATTCCATCATTTGAACTGTTAAATACAAATTTCTTTCTAAGTTAGCAGCATCAATAATATTAACTATTACATCAGGTTTTTCATTCACGATATAATCCCGGGAAACTACTTCTTCTACAGAGTAGGCAGTTAGACTGTAATTTCCTGGAAGATCCACCACCTCTATTTCATAGTTGTTGTACTGGAATGTTCCTTCCTTTTTTTCAACAGTTTTACCTGGCCAGTTACCAACATGCTGGCGCATGCCAGTTAACCGGTTAAACAGTGTACTTTTTCCCACATTGGGATTTCCTGCTAGGGCTATTTTTATCTTATTCATTTCGATAACCTTCAACCATTATTTTTTGTGCCTGTCCTCGTCCAATGATCAGTCGTGAACCCTTAACATCCACAATTAACGGTCCGTGGATATCATTTTTCACAACCTTGATCTGGGAATCCTTGTATATTCCCATCTCCTGGAGTCTTTTCTGGAATTTACCTCCATGCCAGATCTGGACGATTTTCAGATTCTCATTTTCTGTGGCCATTGCTAAGCTCATCATTTTATCTCTATCTCGATCTGTTTTGCCTCTTCTTTTCTCAGGGAAAGGGAATAACCTTTGATTTTAACTTCAATTGGATCTCCCAGGGGTGCTACTCTTTCTACCTTCACATCAGACCCTCGAACAAGACCCATTTCCATTAAATGCTTTTTAACTTTGCTATTACCATTAAAAGCCTTTATTACTCCATTCTCACCCTTTTCAAGATTATTCAATGTTTTTATCATTTTCATAACTTCCTTCAAGATTTAATTAAGTTAGGCTTACCTAAAATTATTAGATTAACCTAACTTTCTTAGGTATACCTAACTTTTTTATCATATATAAAGATTTCGATTTTACATCATCATCACAAATTTAAAAAAAAATCTCACAAAAATAACAAACATTCAAATAGAAATAATGGATTATTAAACAGTTCAGCTAAATAGAATGTTTTAAGGAGGTAATTTGATTATCCATGAAAAATTAACTATCAGAACCGTAATGATGTATTTTTCCGTTAACTTTCAATGTATTTCCATCAAAAACAGAGATGGCACCGTGTCCACCACATATTAAACATTGTTTGCCCTCACTTAGTAGTGCCTCGTTTAGACTGGAAATTAATTCAAGAAGGGTTTTTCTTTCCTTTCTGGCTCTTTCAGTGTCAACATTTACAGAGGTCATTAGATTCTTGGCAAGGATATTGTATTTTTTTCTTTCAGAACTCAAACTTTCGAAATTTATAAGGGAATCTGCAGTGAATAAAAGGCCTTCTGCAGGGCATAAGAAAAAAGCTTGACCATGGAGGTGCCCGCCTAAACTTTCCAGAACTTCAAACTTGAGATCACCAACTTTAAAAGAGTGTATAACCGGAATTTTCCCTCTCCTTTTTATTATTTTGTTCGGGAAAACATCTACATTGGTTGGGGGGTTAAAATTTGAAAAAAGATTGATGAGTTTGGTGTAGACTTCCTCCAGAACGCACTCTTCAACAGCAGACCCATAAGCTCTGTTGGTTTTATTGATAATATCAAGTGTGCCTTTATTTAAATATGATTTAACATCATATAAACCTCCTGCACCTGAATGATCGGCATCTGCATGAGTTATATAAATCCCTTTGAGTTTTTTAAGGTTAATTCCAATGTGCTGGAATAATTTTACCATATCCCCATAGTAAATTCCGTAACCAGAATCTATCATTACCAACTCATCCTTACTTTCAACAAGATATATATTTCCTCCGCAGGGTGGTTGAATACCGTAAAGAAAAGAATCATTATTTATATTAATTATTTGCACATCTGCAAAGAATTTGTCTCCTTGAGTGTTTTTCAGCGTGTTTCCTGTGGTTATTATGCTTTCGAATACTTTTTTAGGGTTTTCACCAAGACGAGTTAACTCCTGAACAATGTGATTGATGTCATTTAATAATTTAAATAAAAAATCATCCTCAGTTCCTATTATTTCCCTAATTTTCTGGGCAAAAAGTAGGTAAAAAACAGTATCATCAAGTTTTTCTCCTTCAGCATCATATTCCAATATTTCCATTGGATAACGTTGCTGTAAATTTTCCAGGAGTAAGTTCACTGTTGAAGTATTATCCAGGGTGAGGCCAACTGTTAATTTATCATGCCGGTTACTCCTCTCATCAAAGTCCAAAAAAGCGATATTTGCATTGGTTGAGGTGATATTATCTAAAAACTCAAATAAAGCTCCGGGACGGTTGGGGAGAAATATGTTGAATTTTAGATAATGGACTGGTTCCAGTGAGATTTGCAGATAACCAAGTTCATTTAGTTCATTTCTAATTTTTTCATATGCTTCTTTGGAGGAAGATATTTCAAAAAATACTGTGTTTAGATCAATTTTATAGTTATAGTGGATGCGATGGATATTGGCATTGTGAATTTTTGCTATTTTCGCAACCCTATGTAAAGCACCGGGTTCATTGGGTATTCTGGTTATAAAAGAAAATTTATTCATTTTGACACAAATTATCTATCTGTTATCCAAAGATAGAAATATGTTTTTGTGTATCACCAACAACTACCCAATAAATATGTATAATCAATCACCACCATTCCTGCAATACCATTATTAAATTTGATGGGACGTGCAGGAAACATATTTTTCACATGCTTTAAGACTATTTTCACATGCTTTAAGACTATGCGAATAAAGGGAATTATGTATTTTTTTCCAGACAGACAAACTGAATCGTGACTGGATCTAGATCAATGGAGGTAATGTTTTCTTCCAAACTTTCCCCATCTAATCCGTTTTCTTCTCCTTCATCTTCGTGAACTTCAATGATCATAGCTTCTTCTTCTGCGGCACCAGGATCCTTTTCAATGCATTCTTTAACCTGTGACTGGATAGCTGCTGCATCTTCAACATCGATCATACTCACTATCTCCAGTTGTTGTTGGAATCGTTGGATAGCCTCATCTGGTATGTTTTCTATGAATGGAATGGCACCAGTAGCACCAACTATCTTCCTTTTATCAGGATCCACACCATTGGCATGCAGAGCTTCAATACTCTGACCCGTAATGTGTCCCTGCACCTCTGATCCACACAGTACCAGGAACCGGATGTTGGGGTTGGAAATTAAGTTGGCCATCATCTTCTCAATTCCCAGGTTTTCAGTTTTGCAGGGCCCGGCAATGGCAGCCCCTGCATCCACCAGCACTTCTTCAATATGAGAAGCAAGTGTAGCACCAGCAACACAGCTTTGCGGGTCACCCACCACATAATCTCCATTAATAACCGGCCATCCTTCTGCAGGTTCTTTTTTTTCAGCCATACATTAAACCTCCGTTTTTAGATAATGTTTCAGTATTTACTAAGACAGGTTATGGATATAAATATTTCCATTTTACTTTAAAAATATTAATGTAAATTTGAATAAGATGGTGAATCAACAAATCCATCTAAAACCAAGACAAATAGACCAAATCAATCTAAAACCAATATTCATTAATCTAAATACCTAAAAAAAGAAAAAAAGAAAAAGGGAAAAAATTGCTTATCTTCCTTTGAAGTTTCCTTTGAAGTAACCTAATCCCACTAGACATACCAGTGCAATTACACCAACAACGGCTGCTACAGGAAGACCAGACTCAGATGCACCACTTGAAGAAGAACTATCCTTTGAAACTTCATAGGCCTTACCTTCACCCTGATCTCCAGGAGAAGTTTCACCTTCTGATTCTTCATCTCCAGTTTGTCCTGATGATCCACTGCTCTGTGACTGAGCAGATGCTGATGTTTGGGAACCAACAGATTGAGCTGCAGCCTGGCTGGATCCTACAGACTGGCCTGATGGTTGTTGTTGCTGGGTATTGAACATTTCACTACCAGTGGCCTGGTACATTACATTCATGAACTGGTTCACTAGAGTTGCACTCATTTGGCTCATTGCATACTTCATATTAGCCAGGTTACCACAGACACAATCACAGCAGGAAACTCCGTTTGTCATCACGTTCTGGGCTAGGGCATTAGCCAACTGTGACATTATCGCCTTACTAGGATTCCAAGCTCCGATCAGTGCTGCATTTATGAATTTGGCCATCATCTTTTGGGCGGCAAAGGGAGCATATGTATTCATAAATTGAGCAAGAGATTGACTATAAGCGCTAGTGCCAAAGTAGGTGTTGTACCATTTGTTCCACTCTCCAGCAGTGCTGAGTTCGGGTGCCAATTCACTGAACCTGAAGAAGTTATCTAGGGCTCTAGCAAAATTTCTGCCACCACCATAACCATAGTTCTGCATACCTTCTATGTAATCTGGGTTCACGTATCGTGTGGTTATTTCTTGACTGATGACCTGTTGAATTGGGACTGATTTGGGGTTTTCCCGGTCTGCATATTTTAAAACGTTCCAAGTAATTGTCTCTCCTTTATTGACGTATTTCAGGGTGTTGTACAATCCTCCCCAGTAATCCACATAGTCATCATTGTCCAGTACTCCGTAGAGGTTGGTGTTCCTACTGGAGTACATGGTGGTAACTCCACTGAGTGCTCTGGTGAATACTGCAGGGTTGGATGTTCCCCAGTTGTTTTGAGAGTAAATATGACCCATTCTGGTTAAATAGTACTCAGCCAGATCATCAACTGTATCCCAGGTCCAGCTCATTTCCAGTGCCTTGGATATTCCTGCACCATAATCACCATCAGGTGGTGCAAATATACGAGATATGGCCATTTCACCAGCTTCCTCAGGAGTCATATCCAATCCCAGATAATATATGAAGTCACTGACCCAGTTCTGGGCAACGTAATTATCACTTAGAGATTCACTTCCCACTCCATAATAACCTATACCATCCATTATTTCATCTAAACCAATTTTAATCTGATTATGGTATTGACTCAGACTGCTATCAGCAAGAATGGTATAATATGATCGAGCCAAGGCAATTCGGAAGGCTTTGTCCAGAAGTCCGGCCTGTCGGCTGTAAAGGTCACGGAAAAGTCCGCTGGTGATGATAACTGCATCAATCCTTTTCTTACTCCATCCTTCCGGCCGCACCAGATCCTCCAGTTCAATGTATTCTGGCATTTCTTTAAGTTTCTGACCATCAACTCCTGCACTGGGTGAATCTGACCATACTGGTTTCATTCCCAGAAGATACAACACCATGGAAACCAGTGCTCCATCATCCCTGGCTGTTTCCACACACCAGATTCCAATGGCCACCTTTTTGGTATCTTCATCTATGCCCTCGAGAAGTAGTAATGCCAGGGTTTTACCATATTCATAGGCTTCTTTGGTGGGTATTTCTGCTGCCTGGTCATGGTAGAAGTTTCTCCCTGTTGGTAGAACATCTGGATTGGATATAGGGTCATCTCCAGGTCCCGGTGTGATATATCCTCCACTTAAGGCCGTTAAGAAACTTTCTACCTCATTGTACACGCTTTCATTCAGAAGGTTGATATATGTTTTAGCCTTCTCAAGAGTCAATATGAAGTTATCTGAGGGGTTATCAGTGAATTTTGAAGCAACAGTACTTATGTCGCTGTCAATTAACGCTTTCACCACCTCCTCACATATACCCTGCACTATATCTGTTTCCTGGGCTGATAAAGAGCTTTCTGTTTTTGCAAAGAATATTAAGGCGATTTCGTTTTGTAAGGTCGTTGTTTCTGTTCCTCCCGGTATCTGGAAGCCCACGGAAAGCATACTACTCACCATGAGAGCTATCTGGTCATCACTCCACTCTTGACCAATAACATGCAACCCATAGGGGTAAAGCGTACCCTGAATATCCGATATGTAATCATTAACCGCTTCTACAATCTCAGTCCCACTCATACTACTAATATCAACTCCCATACCTATCTCTAAGTCGTTTTCACTGATTATATCTTTGATCTGGCTGAGTATTTCCAGTTTTGCAGTGCTGTTAGCCATGTCATAATCATCAGCCAGTATAGCCAGCTGCCCAAGATATCCATAAAGTGAAGTGTAGGTCATTGGAGGGATTAAATGGTCGATAATAACTGCATTACCTCTTCTTTTGGCCTGAATACCCTCAGCCAGCCCATCGGAGATGTAGAAATAGATCTGTGGCACACTACCAGTTACAACATTCGGGAAATCAGTTGGGGCCAGAATAACCTCTTTTCCAGGTAACCATTCATGGGTGGCGTGTCTTCCAATGTAAACCATGGCATCAGTTCCTTGTTGTTGTAACCAGGCATAAAATGCCAGGTATTGATGGTGAGGGGGAACAGCCATGTTGTGGTAAAGCTGATCTACATCTCCTTCCCATCCACGCTGTGGTTCCGGGCCTATGAATACATTCCCAAACTGTATTCCTGGGAGGACAAAGTACTTCGTACCATTTCTTTCTACCACCATGATATCACCAGGGGCTTCTCCCCATCCAGACATTCCCTCTACATCAAGGGCCATGAACTGGGCTTTGTAGTTTAAGTAGTCATTGTAATCATCAACATCCTGACTTTCTGCATATTTCTTTAGACTACTGACTATACTGTTTAAAAGAGGTGTGGCAGCAACTGTTTTTTCTTCAGGTACCAGTGGAATTATCTGATTTAACCAGTAATCGATTTTTTCATTTAAATCTTCAATGTAATCTGAATCACTGGTGTATCCCAGTTGCACTGCCTTTTTAACCAGTTCTCCAATATATGC
Source organism: Methanobacterium petrolearium (assembly GCF_017873625.1). Lineage (NCBI taxonomy): Archaea > Methanobacteriati > Methanobacteriota > Methanobacteria > Methanobacteriales > Methanobacteriaceae > Methanobacterium > Methanobacterium petrolearium. The sequence continues at coordinate 21,689 of NZ_JAGGKL010000015.1, forward strand.
CACTGGGCCTTGGGTCACATATAACTGGGTCATTTCATCCAGCTGGGAGAACCAGGCCATATAATCATCCACAGAATATAGAACCACATTCGGGTTATCGGCCAGTTTTTCCACTTCTCCTGGTGCCCAGTTTGCCACATTTATCCCCTGAGCTAGCATTAAGTCTTCAAGAGCTTCGGTGTCTACAGGTATATTTTCTACAGTGTATCCTTCACTTTTCAACACATTAAGCAGGTTTAATATGCTCTGTATAGGATCAAGGTAGCTGGCTCCAATGTTATTCTTACCTGGAGGGTAGTTATAGTAAATTAAAGCCACTTTTTTAAGTGCATTGGCTGTGTATTTGAGCTGCACCCATCCTAATATTTTATCTGTCATGCTGTTGATGTTATCTTCTTGGGGTACGTATCCAATAATAGCTGCCCCTGTCACTGAGTCAATAACTACCTTCATACCTCCCACAAAGGTTGGTTCTATCTCTCCCTGGGCCTCAAGTATGGTTATATGCCACCATTTGTCTCCAGAGATATTAGGCAATCCTGAAGTACTAAGATACCATTCTTCGTTACTAACATAATCTGAGTGAAGGGCTCTGATAACAGGAACACCCAGTGCATCAAAGAATTCTGTGGTTAAGGTGAAATCATCACCTCCCAGTCCATAGGCAGGCATGGCCACAATGGCATCCACTCTGGTCAGGTACTCTGATGGGTTTTCTATGAAACTGGTTGCATTGGTTGCATTGGTAAAGGCCTGTAACATGATCTTTAACTGTTCTTCTGTTCCACCATAAGCAGTGACTGGTATTACGTTAAGACCTCTTGCTTCCAGGGCTTCAATTATAGCATAGTATGGTTGGAGTTCCTGAGCATCAACGTACATGGTACTTTCAATAAGACCCACACAACCCTGACGATCACTGCTAAAGTAAGTTGCTATGTAATCTTCCAGAGTGTACCACTGGTAACGGTAAATACCATATTCCTGTTTTCCAGAGGAAAAACTAGGTTCCTCATAGTCGGTATCAAGACCTAATAAACTGAGTGCCCATAATATCTGATTTTTCAGGTTATCATTGTCATTTAAATTTTTGTAGATGGTGGCTTTATTGTATATTTCTGGGAAGTTGGAGGTGTTCATGTATTCCACAGACTGGTTGTAATCAGAACCTCGCATGGTGTTCTGATAGTAAGATAATAACTCTTCTGTGGTGAAATTTTCCAAGAGTTTAACTCCATTAATGGAAGAGTATTTCATTAACTCCACAGATTCTGCCTTGACAGAAACTGGAGGTTCTAATATAAGGAAAACACCCTTTTCAGTTATTTCAGGGTGTTCACTTAAGATCTTGGTTAATTTGGGTTCGGCATTGGTCATCACCCATTCACCAATGAACACGTCACAGGTTCGCAGGTATTCATAGACCTCATCCTCAGTCATGGCTTCTATCTGCAGACCATTACGCAGCTGTATGGATAATCCCTGTATATCTTCAAGAATATCCAGGGCTGCCATATTCAGGATGTTAGTTCCTGGTTTATCACTGATGATGAAAACACTTACCACACCACTTTCTTTCATTAGAACGAATTTTTTGAACTCGTTGTTGGTTTCCTTGTACTCATCAATCAGATTATCAGGGTCAACCACTATTTTCAGGTTATGGGAACCATAGCTGGTTGGTGTCCAATTAAATAAAAGTTGGATAGTTTCTCCAATATTTAAACCGGTTACAGTCTTGCTTTCTATCTCCTGATCACCATCATATAACTTAACCATAAAAGAATTGGAATCTTTGTATCCTCTGTTTGCAATGGTGGTATTTAACTGATAAACCTGATTAGTGACTAAGTCCAGGGGAACTTCCAGTTTTTCTGGAATTAAATCAGGTCTGGCCAGTTCAACCTCTAAAACTTTGCTGATTTGGTTGTTGGTTTCATTAGACTCCTCCACTTGATTATCCGGATCAAATATGATCTGCAGGGAGTGGGAACCTGTGGTGGTGGGTTTCCATGAGAAACTTAAACTAGTACTGGAACCAGCAGCTAAAACGTTAACATGCTGACTTTCTACTTCCTGGTTATTATCATATAACTTTACCTGGAAGTTATTTGCACTGTTAAGGCCTCCATTGTTAATAGTAGTGGTTATGGTGTAAGTTTGGTCAACCACTGAAATCTCAGGAACTACCATACTATCCGTGAACAAATCAGCCCTTGAATCACCACTAACGTATTTAACACTTAATAGTCCCAGGGCTATTTTGTAGTAGGAACTTGTACTACTTCTATCATAAGTTAAGGTGTTGGTACCATAGTTAGTGAGGTAGCTGGTTACATTCCAAGTGTTAGAACCACTGTAACTACCCTGAGGGAGGCTATTGGCTATGACATTCTCGTTGAAAGTGTATTTACTATCTGTGCTTGCAAGGTGAATCACTTTCAAAGTGGCGTCTTCTACCGTGGCTGAGGTAGGCAGTGTACTTATGAATGTGGACTGGCCAATGTAGTTCTCACCAAGGTTATCTTCCATATAATAGTTGTCTGTATCATGTCCTTGGTTGACCCAGTACATGATTTGGTCGTTGTCTCCGTCATTGTAGGCTATAATGAGGGTTATTAATTTGATCCGACCATCAAAACAATCTGGATTGGAAACCACGTGGGCATTGTTGTTTTGTTGCACCAGACTGGTCACATCGTACCACATAAAATAATCACTGGTTACTCGGTTGCAGTGATCATTTATCTCAAGAGATCCCCAATCTTCAGAACCACCTTCTGGCCATGAATAAGTGCTGCTAAGGTGTTCAGAGGCAATTTGCTGTCCATTAAAAGTGACATTCACATCAGTAGGGTAATCAGTTTGCATATTCCCTATATATACTGCAGTGTAAAGTGTGGCATTAACCACTTGGGCATTGTCAGGGAGTGACTGGAAGTCGTAATCCACATCAGTGGGTGTGTCGGAAGTAAAACCATAGTAGGAATCTTCATAGAGACCGCCACTGACTGTTCCATTCTGAACAGTGATTGGGGGATCACCTCCAGTATAAGGATCCGCTGAAACCGTTCCACAGATAGCTAGGGAAAATACCACACCCATTAAAAGGAATAAGGGTAGTTTCATTCCATTTTTACCTTTTGATATGATTAGTCCACTGAGTATGGATAAAACACCTATGATTAATCCAAACAATGGTGCACCTGTTTCTTCCATTGGAACTGTACTTGCAGATGTACTCACTGCACTAATGGTTGTACTGGTTGCAGCATCTGTCAGGGCAGAAGATGATACATGAGGTGTTACTGTTAACTGAGGGGCATTGTTTCCTAAAATAAGGTCATAAGTTGTTGAAAAAATGGTGGGACTGCTGGTTGAAACTGTTGTTCCAATAACCTTTAAGATCAGGTTTAAAGTTGGGTCACCCACAGGTAAATCACCCAAGTTCCAGGTAACCGTCCTTGTTGTAGGATCATATACCGGATCTGGCTCACTATCAGCGATCATTCCCACATATTCAAAGGATTCAGGTATCACATAAGTGAACAAAACTCCACTGGCAGTGTCAGGACCATTGTTACCGATCTTGAATGTCATGGTGATCAAGTCACCCACCTGAGGGTTATCGTTGGAGACCCATGAGTTGATGTAAACATCGGCATTAGGAATAGTGTAGGTCCTGGTGTAAATGGGTGAAGTGTTGCCTGTATCATCCACTGCCATGAACTTCAGGGTGGTAGTGCTGGATATATCAATCGCTCCGGTGTACTGGGAACTGCTGGTGGTAGGGTCACTACCATCCAGGGTGTAATATATAACCGGATTGGGATCCCAGTCATCAGTAGCAGAGAGAGTCACTGATTGGGTGGTGTTGTAGGTGCCTTCTGCCAGGTCAGCGCTGACAGTTGGTGCGTTAGTGTCTAGGGTGGTTACCAGTATGCTACCCATCACATACATGTTATCCCCATAGTTACTGTCACCAGTGCCTGTGGAGTCGTAACTCTGCATTCCTGCAATGTTAAGTCCTTCCACTATGTTACTGGTTACATCGTAAGTGCTGAAGCCTATGTCTGGATTTCCTGAACCTGACATGCTGTCGTTCCAGAATCCAGTGTATTCCTGATCATTGAAGAAAAATTTGCTTTTGTTTTCTTCGTTAGCTGATGCCAGTACGGTGATTACCTGGGCATTAACCAGTTTAGCAGTATCCACATCTTCATAGTTGGCATAGGCAGTTGCTTCCTCATCACTGACAGAATAGGTTTCTCTGCTATAGAGCATGTCGAATCCGTCATTGATGTAGATCTGTTTGTAGCTGGTGGTGGAGTCTTCATAGACTACTATGATGTAGGCTCCGTAAATTCCATAGTTCTGTCCTTCCTCTGGAGTTATAGTCATGGTGTTTCCAGCAGTGTTGAAGAAGCTGGTTACATCATAGACGTAAAGTCCATAAGGATAACTGAAACTACCGAATCCTTTAATGTCACTGTAAGTAGCAGGATCGATCAGTGTGTTACCATTAAAAATCAGAGTCCAGGCTGGGTCAACTTCCATTTTATTGTAGGTGTAACCCTGGTATAATCGGGCGCTCACCACAGTGGCACCTTCAGGTATAACCAGGTCACTGCTGGTCCATGTGTAGGTTTGCTCACTCCAACCACCTCCATTATATCCAGTATCTCCACTACTATAGATCACATCATAGGTTCCTTCCCAGACTTGCTGGGTTTCCAGATCATCACCATCTGTGTATCTTTTGCCCTTGTAACCGTTATTATACACAGTTAATGAGGTTGTTAAAATATTATTGGTCTCATTGGTTTCAGGTATATTATTAGATGGATCAGTATGGGCACTGACTGGGACCGTGTCCCCCTTGGTTCTGCTCACAGGGTTGGTTACATTAACCGTGGCAGTGTCTCCTACAGCTAAAGCAGGAACATCTACGGTGTAAACTGTTCCATTTATATTAACATCCAGGGTGGATGCGGCTGAAGTAGCAGTACCATTATTCTGAACGGTTACTGAGATTAAGTTGGCTTCATTGGCAAACAGGTACCCTCCAACCCCATCATTAGCTTTAATCTCGAGAATCACCAGATCAGGACCATTCACGGTAATATAATCTGTTTTAACTTTCTCATCACTACCTCCTAAGTTAGTTACTGTGAGGGTCACGGTGTAGCTTCCTGGAGTACTGTAAGTATGTACAGGATTTTTTTCATCACTGTTTGTTCCGTCACCAAAGTCCCAAGCATAACTTCCCACATATCCTGTTGATTTGTCAGTAAATTGCACTTCCAGTGGTGCATCACCGGTTGTGGGTGTGGCTGTGAAGTTTGCTACTGGTGGTTGGGGGATAGTAACGGTGATGTAGT
>NZ_JAGGKL010000016.1 GCF_017873625.1 Methanobacterium petrolearium
GCAATGGATACGCCCAAAGATACTATGCTACCAGTGGTAGCTCATCCGGAGCAGTAATTGCAAGTAACTAAAACTATATGTGCTACATATGGGATCAAACTAGAAATTCAACAGTTACACGCCAAAAAACTGTTGAACAATTTTTCATTTTTAATTATAAATCATTTTATCCATATTAAATTATTTTTCCTGTTGGATACTTTACTAATGGTTCCTGTTGGATATTTTACTAATAGTCCTATTGGATACTCTACTAATAGGTTAATTATATTGACTAGATGAAAAAAGTTATTTTAAATAAAGGTAAATTATCATTTGATAAGATGGAATAAATCAGTTTAATAAAAAATAAATTCACTCCAATAATAAGAATATCGTTTATATTAAAAAAGGTAATCAATTTAGTTGCGAGAGATGCCTATGAAATTTTCTTACTTGCTTGTATTAATATTGATAATGTTATCAATCAGTGTTTCTGGATGCACAGACATTACAGGAAATAATGGTACAAATAAAAGTAGTACCGGCGGAACTTTTGAAAATATGTGGGTTAAATTTCACTACCCCTCTGAATTGGTTATTCTGGACAATTCCAACAATACCACCTGTAAGATTGAGATATACAATAGTTCCAACACAGTAATAGAAAACATGGTTGGGGAGATATTTTACTACCAGGTTGATAAAATCGATCAAGAATCTTTTACAAAGGCTAAAAGAATTAGCATTGATGATAAATCCGGCATAAAGATTGAAGATGGACTACAGGTATGCTGTTATGTGTATCTTACTTCAGAATATACCGATGTAGAAACCATGATCTTGAACTTTGATGCCCATAATTACAGAGATGCTTATCAAAAAATCGCTGACACCATTGAAGTGAAAAAGATTCCCAGTTGAATTACAAAAAAGTAAAATCAATTAATAAAAAAAATCAGTTTCCAGAATCTTCAGAAACATGGAAACTGTTGAGTATATGGTTTATATCATCTTCAATGTCCTCCAGGGATCCTCCAGTTACAAAGGTAATGGTGTAGATGTAATCATCTTTTTGGAAAATAACCAGACTGACTTCTCCTAATTTTCCCCTTTCAGGACCAGCCATTTCATCAATTAGCATCTCTTTGGTTTCAACACCATCAATGGTCCGGTTAGTTTCATTAACAAGTTTACCTGTATTGATGTAAACATTCTCGTTTTTAATCTGTTTCACTGAGGTTCCGTTAGCTGAGATCTTCCGTATTGTAACTACTGTACGCTTATCAGAATCACCAGTACCATTTTTTTCACCCTGAATCAGCACACCTGCCTGGTGATCCTCAAATGTCCATCCATCAGGATAGTTAAAGGAAATTTCCATTTTATCATCATCTTTACTGGTGTAATGAGTTCCAGAAGTTAACACACTGTAGATCAATCCCAAAAAAATGATGACAACAATTGCCATGATAATAATCATTTTTTTATCCAAATTTAGCACTTAAAAAGCCTCCTGTGACGTATTATAACTATAACATTACATTAATTTCTTTATATTCAATTAAAATTTGTGAAATTTCTAATTTTTCAAAATATTAGATTTTAAATCCATATTTTTCTGCTATTCAATGGTTCAATATGAACAATGGAAAACTTTAATATTATCCATGAAACATAGTAAACCTTAAGAATTCATAGTTAAGTTTTGTATATAAAATTGTATTTAATGTATATTTCTTAGAAAAATACTGGTGATGTAAATTGGATAGAATTGATGATTTGTACTATCAGGGTCATCTTAAAAAAGTAGAACCTTCACCCCTTAAAAGTGCATTATCCCTCAAAGAAGCCAAAATGTGGTTAAAAGAAGCTGAATTAACCTATTCAAATAGGTTTTATCGTTCAACAAGAATTTCTGTCTATTTTGCATTCCTTCATGCAACCCGGGCAGTTTCCCTGAGGGATGGTGTTATTGAAACTGAATCCCATTATTTAATTGATTATCTTAAGAAATACTGTTACGATAAAAGCCTTAAACAGGAATGTCTGGATATGCTAAATTACATTTTTGACATCCACTACCAGGACCAGCATCATTTCCAGAGCACCCGTAATCCACTGGATATACAGCAAACCATCCGGTACTGTCATGTTTTTATAAAAAATATCGAAGTTTGCCTGGAAAAAACAGACAAATTACCCAAATCAGCTATAAAGAATGCCATTCGAGAAAAAGAACTTGATAAACCTGAATTTCTTCATAAAGAATAGTTGTTCCATTGAACTATTATCTCTGTAGATTATTATCTCTGTAAACTGTTATTTTTGTAAACTATTATCATAGTAAACAATTAACTGTAGTAATTATTAGCACTATAAAATTGAAATGTTAACTATTGATGTAAAATGAGTTAACTATTATGTAAAATGAGTTAACTATTGATGTAACAATGAGTTAACTATTGATGTAACAATGAGTTAACTATTGATGTAAAATGAGTTCATATAGTTCAGTCCTCATTTTTCTTGTTTTTCTTTAAATCCAGAACATCGTTGTAGATATCAATCCATATTTTATCAATACCACTGGGTTCCTGGTTCTTATTCAATGCTTCAATCTTCTTTTCAATGACTTCAATGTCACCTTCACGCATTAATTCATCGAATTTTCGTTGAACCCGCTCAATATCTTTTTTAAGATAGTTATCAGACATTAAAAATGGCTCCTAATTTAGTTAATGTTATATTATTAGTTTTTATTGTATAAATTCATTTTCAGGTCAAGATTTTTTTAGACTATGTGAAACTGTTCCTGAACAAGATAGGTATGTGAAAGTTCAACAATCCACCAAAGTTCTATTAAGATATAGCACATGAAATTACATTGGAAAACGCATATGAATATCTAGAATCTGGATTAGTGATTTTTCATTGATTAAGTCTCCTGCAATTTAATTGATAAACCCTGGTTTAATTCAATAAGTTATCCTTTTACTATTGAATATCTTTGTAGATTTTAACTTTAAATCACAGGATGCATGGAGGGCACTTAATCTGAAAGTGAGCATAATAACAGTTACTGATGTAAATGGGTATATTTTTAACTTATGCTGATGGTTAATAATGTTAGGGATGTTTATTTTTAACTTCCAGATGCCCACCACAATCACATTCAAGGGAAAAATCTTCCGGGGATTCTCCATTCTGGAGCTGGTAGTATCCGCCACATTGATCACAAACCAGAAATTTTTGATTCTTTTTAGCTGGTTTAATGGTGTTTTTTGAACTTTTTTTGGAAGATTTATCTAGAAAACCACCCAGATCTTTCATCAAACCTCTACCAGTTTTTTCAACATCCTGCATTATATTCATACCAGTTTCTTTAAGATCTTCCATAGGATCTTCTTCTTTTGCTGCCGAAGTTCTGGTAGTTGAAGTACCCTGGGGCACATCAGTTATTTTGGTACCAGTTTGAATTGTGGATTTAGGAGGTTGGTATTCGTAGACATTAACACCACACTCAGTACAAAAACGGGTTCCTGATTTAACCTCAGCGTTACACTTAGGACAAGTGGTTACTGGTTCGATTTTAGTTCCACACTCAGTACAAAATTTATCCTCTGGTTTTAATTCAACATTACAATTAGGACATTTTATCGGAGATTGATGGACTTCAACTTCTTCAGGTGTCTCTTCTATAGGATTTCCGCACTCTTTACAGAATTTAGAGCCTGTTTGAATCTTGGCATTACAGTTACTGCAAACTTTAGGTTCATCTTCCATTTTATAAAACCCCTTAAAAATTTTCTTACTTAATAAATTTTTGAATTAATGAATTAAAAAAATTATCCATTCTTTTCATGGTTACAGTTAGATGAAGGATTTCTAAATATCTCCCCTTTTCATCCTTTTATTAAATTTACTCTGATTAATTATATATGAGTAAATCTAAAATTTGTATAGGGAAATCTTAAATTCACTATTAAGATTAATGATGAGTTAATAGTCTTTATATCTACTTTATGGTGATGATAACAATTTTTAATAAATTTGATTAATGTCTTCCAATAAAAAAAATTAAAAGGTTGATAATTATGGTGGAAAGGTTAGCATCCAAATCAACAATTCGATTTAAACCACTAATATTCGTAACCATGATTATCATTCTGGTATTGGCGGTTTTTCCTTTGTTATTTTGGAACACTGCAACTTCCTTAACATATATGACAATTTTAATGCCATTATCAAGTTTTTTAACATTATCTTTGTTTGTTTACACTTCATGGTGGTCATATAACCATGATAAAACCATTTTCAGGGCCTGGACATTACTAACCATGGGAATAGGACTGTACTTCGGTGCTGATCTCCTTTATTTCATTTTTGAAAATATAAACAACATAACTGCAATATATACCATAGCTAACACCATTTATCTGTTATCATATCCTCTAATGATCGGAGGAATACTTTCATTCCTTCGGGAACCATATAAAATCAGAATTAAAGCGTTATTAGATGTTTTTATTGTTATGTTAGCTTCATTTTTTATAGTTTGGTTCCTTTTGGTATGGCCAGTTATGAAATCAAGTTATCCAGATTATGTGTCCATAATAATATCTATAACTTATCTATTTTTAGATCTTATACTGCTAACTGCCTATCTTACAGTGTTACTTGATGAAAATCGAAAAATAACAGAAGCACCCCTAATTTTATTATCTCTGGGTATTTTCTTTCAAATTTTTGCAGACATGTTCTATGCCTATCACGCAGTTGAGCCTACCTTAATATACGAATGGTTATTCACTATTTTATTTACTTCAAATGCGATATTTGCATCAGTAGCTGCTGTATCATTTTTAAAAAATGTTGACATAGATTTAAGGTCTTGGATATCCTATTATAAAGAATCAAGATTTAGAAATGAATGGATTTCTTATTTACCATTAGTTCTGGTTCTTTTTACTTACAGTCTTCTGATTATCACCACACCAGATAAGGCATTGATCTGGGGTGTGGGAATCATAGTGGTACTGGTTGTGGTCAGGGAGATTGTATCATTAAATGAGATCAAAAAGGCCCAGATGGTCCTGAAAAGGAACAAAGAGTTAATTGCAAGTAGGGAGGAACAGCTTTCTTTCATAACTACCAACATGCTGGATCTTATCACTGAATCAGATGAAAATGGTGTTTTCAAATATGTAAGCCCTTCATCTAATCAACTCTTGAATATTCCTCCTGAGAATCTGTTAGGAGAATCGTTATATCAATATATCCATCCACAAGATCTTGAAAAAGTAACTGAATCTCTTAAAAGTTCTGCGAAGCTGGGTTCCAGTGTAAGACTACGGTATCGTCATAAAAACTCCCAAGATGGTTATATGTGGATGGAAACTATTGGAAAACCCGTTTATGAGAATAATGAGTTTAAAGGATTTATTTATAGTAACAGGGATATCACAGAACAGAAAAAAGCTGAAAAATTTGTTAAAGATTCATTGAATGAAAAAGAAACTCTTTTAAGAGAAATACATCATCGAGTTAATAACAATCTGCAGATCATCTCCAGTCTGTTAAGTTTACAATCCCGAAATCTGGTGGATGAGAAGGATCGTGAACTTTTCACAGAAAGTCAGAACCGGGTGCGGTCCATGGCCATGATCCATGAAAAACTGTATCAATCAGAGAATTTAAGTTCCATCAAATTCTCGGATTATGTTAAAACTCTTCTGGATACTTTAATCTACGATGCCTCCCCTAATCTATCTAACATCAATATAGACCTGGATGTTGGTGATATTGAACTTAATCTTGAGACCTCGGTCCCGTGTGGTCTTATCATTAATGAACTGGTTTCTAACTCCCTGAAACATGCCTTTCCAAAAGGATCTGAAGGCACTATAACCATTAAAATGCGGGCTGAAAATGATAAGTATGTATTTTTTGTATCAGATGATGGTGTGGGATGTGTTCAACAAGGTGATATGGAAAATAACTCTAAACTTGGTTTAAATTTAGTTAATTCCCTTATAAAACAATTGGATGGCACAATTGAGGTTTTAGAAGGTCAAGGTACTGCATATAAAATAACATTTCATGAGTTGGAATACCCGAAAAGGATATGAAATTAGGGTTTTTCCTCTTTAAGGAAATCCATGAGAATTTTTTTATTGGTCTGGGCATTGATATCATCAGGATCTATTTTAAGTGCTTCTTCAAAGCATTTCAGTGCTTCTTCATGTTTACCAAGATTCCCCAGAGCCGCACCCTTATTGGTCAGGGCAACTGTATTTTTAGGGTCTAATTGAAGGGCTTCCTGGAAACATTCCACAGCATCGTTAAACATTTGAAGTTCGTAATAAACCGTGCCCTTGTTAATCCAGGGATTGAGATTGTCAGGTTCAATTGATATGCCTTTATCAAAGGCTTTCAGTGATTCTTCATGTTGTCCCATGGCCTTTAAAACATTACCTTTATTATTCCATGCCTCTAAAAACTTAGGATCCTCGTCTAAGGCATGTTCATAACGTTTAAGAGCCTCTTCAAACTGGCCGTTGTTAAAAAATAATATTCCTTCATTATTCCATTGACCTGCTTTTTTATTCTGAGAAGACATATTTTTTACCTCTTAATCTGTCAATTAAATCTTTTAATTAAATATAGTAGATTAACTTTAATAGATTCTGATGACGATTTTTTTAAAAATTTGATAAGAAACATTATAATCGGAGTTTGCCTGTGTCTTTAATTGAAATTTGATGAGTAATCTTTAATTTTAATGGAATTAATCAACGTATTCATAGCAGGTTCCACCATTTTTTCATAATAATTTTCAGAGACTTCCTTTGAACTTATGATGTAGGTCTGATTATATTTGGAAAATGTAACCAGTGAATAAACGTATATGGGGCCAGTAAAGAGCGTATCGCTACTACCAGTATTTATATAAACCAATCTAATTCCTTCTTCACCATCAACAGTCACAGGTTCATTTTTTAGTACCTTAAACCGAGGATATTTTGAGGGGTAATTGTTAACGTATCCATTTACCACTTCTTGAGGTGAAACTTCCGTAGAAGTTATGGCAATTATGGTTGTATTATTATGTACAGGTTGGAGGCCGGTCAAGGTGTCTGACTGAGTTGTATCAACCACAGTCCAGTTTTCAGGGATCGTGAATTTGAGCATGCTGTTTTCAAATTCATCCTCAATTAAAGAGTAACCCACAGCAACCACTATGCAGGTTACGATAAGCCCTACAATGATTTTATCGTTTAAATTTATCTTATAACCCCCAAAATAAAACTCCTAACCACGGTCTTTAACCTTTTTCAACATATTTAGAGCAGAATGGTAAGCTTGTTCAGTTATCTTCCCATCATCAAATGATGCTTTCAGTTCAAAAGTGATGTTTTCTACAGTTATCCTATTCCCTTTATTACGCAGATGAGCATAGGCCATGAGCAGTATAGGGTCTTCCTGAGCCAGTTCATAAATAGAAACCGGAGGGTTAATTTCAGGTTCAGTTGTAACATTGGCATATATAATCTGTAAATTAACAGTTTTAGCATCAGGATTATCTGGTTGTAATGCTTTTACAGTCACACCGTTAACATATTTATTAACTGTCTGGCGAAATCTGCTGAAATTCACAGAATACTTCTCATGCCAGTTTAATGGGGTTTTATTCACCACGTGATTCAAACTATCTATTAAATTGTAAAACACATCTCCATTTTTACCATAGACATTATCTGTTTCAGGATAGTAGGGAGTGGTGAATTCACAGACCCATTTTGTCAGATTTTTAGTATCAGTTATAATTATATAAAACTCAGCAACCTCCCTTTTACCCATAGGCATAGTTTTGAATTCTCCAACCACTATTTCACCAGTAATTTCATCACCAGGCGAAAGTTCGGTTAAATATTTCGTTTCATAATCATTCATATCTTTTTTGTCGATTAAACCAAAATCTAACATATTTAAACCCCATTATACTATGGATTCAGTTAATTAAATATCTTTTCAAATCAATAATTATAATTATAAGTTAATTTTCATCTATGTGTATAGCACGGATAAATCATTACTTTAAATATTAAGTCATTCTGGCTGGTTTATGCCTATCACCCATTAAATTTTTTGAGTAATGATAACTTTTGATATAAGCTGGATAACATAAGGATGGGTTGGTATATGGCCAATGTGAAAATTCTCCTGGTAGAAGCTAGAAACATAGATGCCATGAATATTAAGGAAACATTGGAATCCTTTAATTATGAAGTTCCATACGTTGCATCCAGTGGCATTGAAGCTATAAAAGAAGTACTAAAAATCATGCCAGATCTTATTTTAATGGACATTTTTCTTGAAGGGGAAATGAATGGGATCGACATGGCTTTTAAAATTAAAGAGCTAGGCATACCGTTCATATATCTAACAGCACATGCTGAGGCAGCAACGACTGAAAAGGCAATGGAAACAGAACCATATGGCTACATAATAAAACCATTCAACAAAAATAAACTCAAATTCACCATTGAACATGCACTTTTACGGAAAAAAATGGAAGTTGAAACTTCCAAACAGATTTCACTGACCAGGGCTATAAACCGGGTGCTGAAAGAATCATTAGTTAGCAAATCACCTGATGATGTTGCCCGCGTATGTCTGGAAGTATTGGAGAAGTTAACAGATAGTAAGTTAGGTTTTATCGGTGAAGTGAATTCTGCAGGACGTTTTGACATCATTAAGATCAGTGATCCTGGTTGGGCTGCAAGTGCAATACCTAAATCAAAGGCGTTAAAGTTAATTAAGAATATAGAAATTTGTGGCTACTGGACCAGGGCCATTAGGACTGGGAAATCCGTGATAGTGAATGATCCAGCTTCAGATCCTGAACATTTAGGTGAACCTGATGGACACCCCACCATCACCTCTTTCATGGGTGTGCCCTTAAAACAGGATGATGAAATGGTGGGGATGATTGCGTTAGCCAATAAAAAATCTCCATACAATCAGGATGATCTTCATGCAGTTGAAACCATTTCTGTAGCATTTTTAGAAGTTTTACAACATAAAAAAACAGAAATCACCCGCCAAAAAAATGAAAAACTTTTCCGTGCTGTTGCAGAATCTGCAGTTGATGCCATTGTAACCACCACTGTTAACGGAATAATCAAATACTTCAACCACAGCCTAGAAGAGATTTTTGGGTATAGAAAGGAAGAACTTACCGGTAAACCATTAACAACCCTCATGCCAGAAAGATACCAGAATACATATCTTGAGGAATTGGAAAGATTCAAAGAAATAGGAGAACATAGATTAATAGGTAGAACCGTTGTAACCACAGGATTGAAAAAAGATGGAACTGAATTTCCCTTTGAAATGTCACTAGCCTCCTGGAAATCTGGGGAAAAAACTTTTTTCACCTCAATAATCCGTGACTTGACTGAAAAAAAAGAAGCAAAACAAGAACTAAAATGGAGTGAATATCGGCTGAAAATGGCCATGGATATTGCCAATCTGGTTTACTGGGAATATGATAGTAAAAAAGATCTCTTCACATTCAATGACCAGTTCTATGCACTCTATGGTACCACAGCAGATGAACAGGGTGGTTACCAGATGCCAATTCAGGTATATATTGATCGCTTCGTTGCCCCTGAAGAACGTGCTTTAATATCAGCAAAAGTGGGTAACTCCTTCCAAACTAAAGATCTCAGTTATTTCAATTCATTTAAACACTGGATAATACGTTCTGATGGTGAAAGAAGATTCATGATGGTGCGTGCAAGATACATGCGGGATGAAAATGGGGAAAAAATCGCAATTTACGGTGCCAGTCAGGATATAACTGAACAAAAAAGGGCTGAAGAAGCGTTAGCAGAATCTGAAAGGCGCATGGCAGAGATAATTAATTTTCTTCCTGACGCCACCTTTGCCATTGATGATAATGGGAAAGTAATTTCCTGGAACCGGGCAATTGAAGAGATGACTGGTGTTGTGTCTGAGGATATTCTGGGAAAAGGAAACTACGAGTACTCCATTCCCTTTTACAAAACCCGCCGACCACTACTGGTTGATCTGACAAATTCATCCTCTGAAGAGATCAATCAGTTCTACAAAACCACTAGAACCAAAGGGGAAGTGTTAACATCTGAAGCCAGCCTGACTCTTCAAGGTGACAATAAAATTCTTAAAATCAATGCTGTGCCTTTCTACGACAGTAAAGGAGACTATTGCGGTGGTATTGAGTCAATAAGGGATATTACTGAGATGAAAGAATCCCGTAGAAAGATCAATCGGGAACTGGAAATCAACAAATCACTGGCCAACATATACGTACCCCTGGTTTCACCATCATCCACCATTGAAAATGTTGGCAGGGCCATACTAAATGAAGCTCGAAAATTAACTGGATGTAGTTATGGTTTTGCATCGGCTGTGGATTCTACAAGCTATGATCTTATCAGCGAAACCCTGGCAGTGATGATGTCTGATTATCAAGAAGGAGAATTTCCCCAATTGGATGAAAAATATGCAAAAATACTAAAACAGTCACTTGCTGATTGTAACTCCACATTCATCAATTTTCTCAATGATCATCATTCTGATGCGGATATTCCTCCAGGGGATCGTGAATTAGAGAACTTACTCATTGTGCCAGTAGTTCTCGGTGATGAGAGGGTAGGTCAGATCACTTTGATAGATACTCCTGAAGATTACACTGATGACGATTTAAAAGCCATTGAAAGATTAGCTGTTTTTTATGCCCTGGCAATTCAGAATAAACGAGCTGATGAGGAAATCAAACAGTCCCTTGAAGATAATAAGATTTTACTCCGGGAAGTTCACCACCGGGTTAAAAATAACATGCAAATCATCTCCAGCCTACTGAACCTGCAAATTAACTATGAAGATGAACAACAAGCTGTGAATGTGTTAAAAGAAAGTCAGGGAAGGGTTAAAAGTATGTCAATGGTACACGAAAAACTCTACCAGTCACCCAGTTTCACAAAGATAGATTTCAAAAACTATGTGGAACAACTCGTCAAGGATATATTCTACTCCTATGGGATCAACAATGAGGATATTGAAATAGTAATGGATATAGAGAATATAGAAATAGGCATTGACACTGCCATCCCATGTGGTTTGATCATCAACGAACTGGTTACCAACACTGTCAAATATGCATTCCCACAAAACAAAGGTATCCTTTACATCAAACTCAAATCAGTTAAGAATAAGATAAAACTGGTAATCGCTGATAATGGTATAGGAATGTCAGAAGACTTTGACTTCACCAACAGTGATTCACTGGGTTTGCAACTGGTTAACAATTTAGTGACACAAATAGATGGCCAGATCTCACTGGATCAAATTCATGGAACTGCTTTTACCATAACTTTCCAGGAATTAAAATATAAAAAGAGGATTTAACTATTTATCTAGATAAAATGATTAAAAGGATAAAAAAAAGAGAATATCTTAAGGATATAAAAGAGAATATCTTAAGGACATAAAAGAGAATAAATTAAGGAATAAAGAGAGAGTAAATTGAAGCTATAAAACTTGACAAGTATTAATAGGTTCCTTGACATTTTTACCTAATTACCATACATCTGGAAATAAACTGGGTGTAAAGTTGGAATAACTATTTTTAAGATAAAAGATTTATTTATTAAACAGAGTCCTTTAAGGATTGGTTAAACAAAGCCCCGTGAAGACCTAATCCGAACTGTTCGTATGATGTTTATATGGGATTATCAACAATCATCAATGTTCTATGCAACTATCGTAACTGCCAAAGTTTGAATACAACTACTTTAATTGCTGATGTTTGAATACAATAATCGCAAATTTTTTTTAAAATATTGATCCCATAGATCTAAAAAAAATTGAGGTATTTATAATGGTTTATGACATGATATTACCGGCCGTACCATTTATAGGAGGATATCTGGTAACTTACGGCCTTTACAAGTTTAATATAATTAAAAAATCAGTTCATGTGAATATATGGAATATGATTATAGGTCTGGCATTCCTGATATCTGGTGGTGCAGGTTTCATTCTTCTGATACTACTGGAGATTGGTGTTACCCTACCAATAAATCAACCTTTACTTTACTGGCATGTTGAATTAGGGGTGAGCTTGGTATTGGTTACAGTTTTCCACTTCCACGCATATTGGAAGTCTGCCAGAACCATGTTTGTATCTGCAAAAAGGAGGTCTCAAAATAAAACTTAAAGATAAAATAATCACCGCACTTTCAGCCATCCCCTTTATTGCAGGTGCTACTATGAGTGCTAGCTGTGCGGCATGCCCTTATTATGGATTGAGCTGCACTTATCCTGGACAATGCCCACGTTTCATAGATTCAGGTGGTGATGGAATATGTGATCTAGCCCAATCCAGTACTACCACTTCCTCCAGTGACACTCCATCCAGCTATGATAGTACCAGCACTGACTCAGCAAGCGTCAGTGATTCTGGGTCATCAGTTTCCACCCAGGATCAGACCGTTCAGTCGAATAGTGTATCTGCCGACACCTTGAATAATGGTTCAGAGGCAAATGCCAGTGCAGCAGCAGACCATGGAACCGGGGTTGACACCACCACCACCCCTGATGGCACAGATTATCACCTGTTCCCGGTTAGTTTGATATTAATAGGCCTGTATCTATTCACCCATCTTTTGTTCAGTAAAGGTATACTGAGCCAGAAAAAACATCGCAGACTATGGAACCTTCTTTTAACAGCAGGATACGCAGGAACAGGAATCACAGGAATACTGTTAATATTAATCATTAACCTGGGAATTAAAACTGCCCTGAACCCTTCTGTAACTTTCTGGCATGTGGAACTGTCTATACTGATGGTGATGGCAACATTATTCCACATTCACCTGTACTGGAAACCCTTCAAGAACATGTTCACGGTTCTTTTCGGTTTTAAAAGTCGTGGAGGGAAAAATCTTAAAAAACCAGCATCCCTCCTGGCTGCAGTGGCCCTTATTGGTATGGTAGTTGTATCTGGACAGTACTTCAGTTCATCCCTGGATGGAAATGAAGCCGTTGTTCAGGTAAACGGTACCAACAACAGTGCTACCAATGTTACCAATGACTCTGCAATAACAGATTATGAATCTCAAAGTGTTGAGGAAACCACAGATACCGAACAGGTGACTGGAACGTATACTTCTGATCAGGAGGAATCCCAGTCTGTTCAGGATACCAGCACCTCGGGAAGCAAGAATAGAAATGGTAAAAACCGGAACTAAAAAAAATTAAAAAAAAATCTTTTTATATACCCTTTTTTTTATTAAAAAACCCATTATTATTTTTTTTAAAAGGAATGCCCTCTTATTTTATCCTTTCACAAAAATATCTCTAAAAATTTATATAATATGTGAAAAGTAATTTTAATTGTTAATATTACGTAATATCTGTTGTGTAAATTTTTTAGTTATTACCAAAAAGAATGGCAGGGATAAAAATGGCACTTTTTGAAAACATAAAGCAAAAGTTGGGTAGAGGGAAAAATAAAAAAGGTTTCTTGGTGTGTGAAAAGTGTGGAGGCTATTATGAACTGCAACCTGGAGAATCTCCTGAAGATTTTGCAGCCTGTGAATGTGGTGGGGATTTAAACTATACAAAAACATTTAACATTCCTAACCAGGATAGTGAGAATAAAAAATAGATAATCAGCAGTTTGTATATGGAAATGGATGATACTATCCATTCTTAGGACTGTGGGAAAGATATCGCAACATGAACTTCCAGAATCTAACTGGTTTTTTTTTTACTTTCCATTTCCAATCACATATTGTACTGGCGAAGATCAGTTTCAGGTAGATGATTTTAATGGGTTACTTGATCTGTGAGAAATGTGAAGGATATTACCAGCTTCAGGAAGAAGAAGATCCCGATGATTTCAAGTCCTGTGAATGTGGCGGGAAATTGATATTTGTTAGAAATCTCATTGATTATTATGGTGAAACCCTGGATGAATCCCTGATTAAAAAAGATGCTGAAAAGAGATTGGAACCAGATTTAGAACCCGGAACAAGAAAATTACCTGTTCTTAACATGAAGTCTCTATTTTTAGGTGGGGTAGTGTGGGTGGCTTTAGATTCACTTCTTTACAAAGTATCCATTTATAATACTGATGGTATTGCTGTTTTTTCCCTGCTGTTTGCCCAACTTTTTGGCGGTCTGGTGGCAGGTTACCTGTCTGGTAAGGAAATTAAGGCAGGTATCATAAACGGCTTCATTGTTGGAATCTTTTTTACAATTATTTTGATTATATTAAGGTTACCTATCACCAGTTCAAACCCTTCACTTATTTTAATGGCTTTAATTGGATCATCAACCCTGCTTGCGATTATTGGCGGAGTAATTGGTGTTTGCATAAATCAAAAAACTGTGAAAAAAGATGAAAACAGATCTGGTAAAACAGTTGAGTTTACTGAACGTGTTGCTACCAATGAGGATTGGCCTAAGAATTTAGCAGTTTGGCTTGCTGGTTTGGGTGTTTTGTTCTTGTTTTTATATTTCCCCATATTTGGTGGTATTCTCATCCTGTTTTCACTGTTAATTTATGTCTCCAGGAACTTCATGATTATATATGCCTTTGTAGGTGCATATTTAGGTTATACTTTCATTCAGGCGATTTTTGGGGTTATGGGCCTGTTTTATGCCAATATGAGTACCTATGAAACAGAGGCCATGTACAGTTTTGTAGCTTTAACCATATTTAACCTGGTTGTTTCAGGCTACGTGCTTTATAAAACCAGAAAATTGGATAAATAATGTATTTTAAGGGATGTATCCATGATAAAAGGAAAATGGTATTAAATCAGTCTTTTTCTGAGTCATCCTTAACATAATACTCAAGGGTTCCACCACATTCACACTTTAAGAAGTCTTCAGGGGCTTCATCTTCTTTAAGCTCGTAGTAGCCACCACACTTTCTACATATAAAGTAACGCATTTTCCATCACCTAACTTTTGTTAATGATTAACAATTTTTGAAGGAGTTATTTCTTCTTTAAGTTGAAGTCGCCTTTTCGGTGGCAGGCAAATATACCCTTAACTGTGTAGTAGGGTCCATGGTCAGAATCCTCCCGGTTAACATTCCCTGCCCCTACAAACATCACACTTTCAATATCTTCAGGTTTTATCCCAGTTTCTTTCTCCAGTGCAAGTAAGACTGTTTCCTTTATGGATTCTGAGAATTGTATTTCAATATCATCATCAGCCATTCCATCACCTTAAATACCATCACATTTATTATTTAATTGTTTTTAGCAGATTAAATAACTGATGGATAAACAAATGATGTATAAAATTTGAAAATAGTGGTTAGTCAATAAATTTTTTTGATAATGAATTTTTTAAAATCAAGTTTTTTAAATCAACTTTCAAGAATAGAATGTACACTCCCAGTGTTCATATAATAGCAAGCTCACCAGCACTGGTAATTTTAAGGGTTTCTGGATGGATAAGTCCCATTTCACGCAGTTCTCTGATGTGGTTGTAGGTCATTCCCCGGCTTATCCCTATCTTGGTGGCCAGGTTTTTGACGTTGTTTTCACCAGCGTGAAGCTCTTCCAGGATGATTCTTTTGGTTTTGGATATTCCAAAGTTCAGTATGGGCAGGTCAATTATGTTTTTATCTTCTTCAGTGATGTAGACTATTTTTTCAACCATGTCCTGGCGGGAGTAACATCCAAACAGTGCGCCCAGGGCCTGCGGTTTCCTGCCGCCGCTGATGTTTGCAACGATTTTACGACCATGCGCATATTCTTCTTCAATGATCTCAGCGGTGTCACGTGCAACCATCACCACGTTGTAGATACTGGTGGGTCTTGATTCTATTTCCATTACTTTTCCCACGGTTTCCCGCAGCATTCGCTCGGCTTCTTGAATTTTCTCCGGAGCATCTTCTTCCCTTATAAGGATAAGTTTAGTGGGAGAAAACTGAGTAATGCAAGCCATGACAGGTTCTAAAGAATAAATTGTTGATATTAGGGTTTTTTCCATTTTACCACTTTAGGAAAATTTTGTTAAGGTTTTTTATTGATTATTTATTATAATTCTCCTTTAACCTATATATTAGTGTTTTGCTGTTTTACTGCATAATTTCATGATTAAATGTCCTTTTTTCATTCTAACTAAGAGGGTTTTTCATTATATTGTTAGAATTATAACTACTTTGTAAATGTTAAACATTAACATTTATATAGAATAAACATAATATGAATGTTATGTGCCTCTATGGGGAGAGTTAGTATATGAAAATTGGGAATTTAATTTGCCATAGAAAACCTGAAAGAACCTTTAAAATAGGTAACTGGTATTTCCCGGTATGTTCACGTTGCACAGGAATATATTTGGGATCATTTAGCTATTTCTTATTGGTTTGGTGGGTTTTTGTAGAATATAATTGGGTAACCATCCTAATTGCAGTGTTAATGATTATTCCGACCTTTTTAGATGGTTTTACTCAATTGTTGCTTTCACGCGAAAGTCGTAATTCTCTACGGTTTTCCACAGGGATACTGGCAGGGATAGGATTGGGAGTGTTGGTAAAAGCCTTTAAACATAGTCTAATCCCTTAGTTTAGGTGCATTATTAAATGGAGGTGATTAAATTTGACAGATGACGAAATTTCAAAAGGATGGTGGGCTCAACAGTCCAAAGGGACTAAAGCCCTGATAGGTGTGGTTGGTTTGTGTTGTATAGGTTTAATTGTAATTGTAGGACTGGCAGGGGTGATGTCTCCTGATGCCACAACAAGCACGGATAATACACCTGAAACCACATCCACTGGAGTTTCAAACCAGGAAACTTCCAGTTCGGGATCAAGTTACGTCGAAGTATCCTATCCAGATGGCTCATGGGACGGTTCAATAACATTGCAATCAGGGAACAATGAAGAGGAGATAAATTTTGATGGCAGTGGAACAAAAAGATTTGACCTGGCAGACAATTCTGATAAGGACGTATATGTAATGGCCCAGAAACAGGATGAAGGCACTGGTAAACTTTCTGCAGTGGTAGTTCGAGATGGGGAGACTAAATTAACTCAATCAACCACAGAGGGTTATGGAATCGTTAGTGGCTGGGTGTTCTCCTGGGAATGACCATCCACCACTTTTTTTTATTTAATTAAAGAGGATTTTTTCATGCTTAATTCAAGGATATTACTGGTTGAAGATGACGCAATAATCGCCATGGGCCTGGAAAGTAAGCTGAAATCATGGGGTTGTGATGTCTGTAATTGGGTTAGCTCCGGAGAAGAAGCAGTTAATGAAACCTTCCGGTTGAAACCTGATCTTATCCTCATGGATATTGGGGTTAAGGGAGAAATTGACGGGATAGAAGTTGTACATAGGATTAGTAGTTTGAATATTCCTGTAATCTACCTAACTGGCCGGAATGACAAAGAAATGTTGAAAAAAGCTCATAAAACAGTTTTTTATGCTCTGCTTAAGAAGCCAATTAATCATGAGATTTTGAAACATAAAATCAGGTCAGCGCTGGAGGAACAGAGAAAATTGGAGAAAAAGTAATGGGGAGTAGTGGTTTTTGTGGATGATTTATTGGCGAATTATATCTATCATTTAAAATTGGGGGATATGCAGGAATATAATGATATGTCTGTTTTTCCTCTTTACAGTAAGGGGGATGACTCCCTCTACATTACCCTGAAAGAAGCACTGGATACCGATCTATTAACTGTAACTGAGATAGATGGATCCGGTTCGGTACCAGAGTTAAAAGTGGTTAACATGGCTAATGTTCCAGTTTTATTATTGGATGGTGAGGAACTGGTAGGTGCCAAGCAGAACCGGGTGTTGAATACCACTATCCTTCTTAAAGAGAATTCTGAGACTGTGATTCCGGTTAGTTGCACTGAACAGGGTAGATGGAGTTATAATTCACTGGAATTTAAAGAATCAGGGAATGTGGCCGCATACCGGGTGCGCAGAACCAAAGCAACCTCAGTCAATACATCATTAAAGATGAATGGGGAGTTTCGCAGTGATCAAAGAGCCGTCTGGAACAGGATAGATGACATGAGTAGGGATGCAGGTGTGAATTCCAGGACCAGAGCAATGAGCGATGTTTACGAGTCCAGAATAGAGGATCTGGAAAAATATCACCATTTATTCCCTGTTTTTGAGGACCAGAAGGGCATATTAGTGATGTTTAAGGGGGAAGTTATGGGTATGGACATATTATCCAGCAGTATCGCCTATTTCGTACTCCATTGGAAACTGTTGAAAAGTTATGCCATGGAGGCAATCCTTACTGACGAAGATAATGACGACGTTGAGGCAGGTGATGCTAAATTTAATGGATTGGATAATGCCAAGTTATTCCTGGATAATGTACGGTTATCTATGGATGAAAAGCATAAATCCGTGGGTTATGGTTGTGACCATCGTCT
The DNA here is from genome assembly GCF_017873625.1 of Methanobacterium petrolearium. Taxonomy (NCBI): domain Archaea; kingdom Methanobacteriati; phylum Methanobacteriota; class Methanobacteria; order Methanobacteriales; family Methanobacteriaceae; genus Methanobacterium; species Methanobacterium petrolearium. Next base: position 18,458 of record NZ_JAGGKL010000016.1, read on the forward strand.
GGAAGGCCCTGGTGTGGTGGGTTCATCCTTAACATGTAAGGATCAGGTGATACATGCAGCCTTCTTCAGCACCGAGGATCAAAAAAAGGAGGATATGTCCAGTTACCAAAAGCGCAGAAGTTTCAGGATGTAGTATATAGAAATATCCTAAATATTATTTTTCCCATTCTTTTAAAAATATAGAACCCACTGCCTGGTTAACCCCATCATCCACTGCTTTAAGGTTTTCACCCCCGTTTTTAATGGTAAAGTAAGAGGAAGTAGGGATGTATTCTTATTTTTTTGATTACAGTTTCATAAACCTGAATTATCCATCCTATGGTGATGAGTAATATCTTATTGTAAAGTGCATTGTAAGAACCCCTTTGATTATATGCTATGGGATTTTGTTGGTTAATTACCTGAACTTTGAAAATTACTGAAAACAATACACTAACTAAAGATACCAAAAAAATATTTTGGTATAAATATTTACACAATGGACTTTAAAAAAAATGGATATAAAATTTATAAAGATCTCCACACTAAAAAAAAGGTATAAAATACATCTGAAGGTGGTTAAAATTAGATACAAATTGACCTTAACTTTATTAATTCTGTTTATACTGGCGTTGGCCTGTGTAAATGCTGCAGGAAATTTAACCACTCCCAAGACCAATAGCACATCGGAGGTAATCCCTAATCCTTACACGGATACAGTAACTCCCTGGTACCCTATCCCCTCCCTGGAGACTGGTTCTATCCTGGGATATTATATAAACCCCAGTGTCACCCCTATTTCAGAAATCGATTTCACTGCCTTAAAAAATGCAGGAATTACAGATATATACGTTCTGGTAAGAAATAGCAATTACACATCAGTATTACCTGAAGCCAAAGCAAAGGCAGATAGTGTGGGGATACGCACCCATGCATGGGTATTCCCCGGGTTTAAGTATGCCTCACAGGTTCGAGATATGAAAATAGGTGTTCAGTTAGATGTGGAAACCTACAACATGTCAGAATATATTCCGGAAATTAAGGCCATGCGAGAGGCCACCCAGGGAGTAACCTTCTCGGTCTGCACAAAACCAGATGTGTGGGATGGCAACCAGTATTACAACCAGATAGTCCCCTATTGTGATTACATAGTCCCCATGTTATATTTAGGAGAATATCCACATGAAATTAAGGATTTATCAGACTGGACCATGATGTATAATATCATTTTCCCTGGTAAAATCGTGGCTGGACTGCAAACCTACCAATCTGAGGATGATTATACTCCCTTAAATCAAAGTACAATGTTAACAGAGACCAGAGCAGTGCAATTCAATACACGTGGAGTGATCCTGTTCAGGTACGGGTTATCCAACTATAATGATGTTTAACTCCAGCAATCATCATTTATACTTGATTTCATAATGATGTTATTTCATAAACACCTTATCTCTTACAATAGCATTGAGATCATTCTTCAAAGAGTCCGGTGCCAAAGAAGCAATCAATGCAGTATCCATCTGCACCCATATGGTCAATACAATAACGCCTACCACAAACTATGCATTTATCCAGTCCGGGGTTTCCACAAAAATCGCATTTCTCACACATTAAATTCCTCCTGTTTTTACGGAATTTATGAGGTTATTACAACTAAACTATTAAATATGTTTAGATTAATAAATTATTTTTGGAGTAAACATAGATTTTGTTCTTATATGGCAACTGATACTGTTATGAAAATTTAAACAAAATCAGATTATGGTAGTGGTTATCAATCATTAGGTGTTTGTATGGGTTCCTTAATTTGTGAAAACTGTGGGACAGAAAACCCTGAGGGAGCACGATTCTGCATGGAGTGTGGATTAGCCCTGGAAAAACACACCGAGGCCTGCCCAGTTTGTGGTACAGTGAACCCACCAGATGCAAAGTTTTGTATGAGTTGTGGTCTGAATTTAGAGGAAACTGTGAAAACTTCTTCTGAAACTAGTGAGTGTATACATGAAGAATCTGTGGTTAAAACTCCTGAAACTGAGCACATACCTCCAGATAGTTCTTGCAGTTGGAGGGAACTTTGCCCTGCATGTAAACAGAAACCACTCACCCCCAAAACTTATAATGGAATTCTTAGCCATAAAACTCTCCTGGAATGTGACTACTGTGGGGCGGTGTTTGAACCCCATGGTAGGAAATTCAAATTCAAGGCCATATATGATATCAGCTCTGATGTCTGGAAAAGATATGGTAGGAAAACCTTAACTGAAGAAGAATGGACCAAAATAGCCCATGGTGGAACCTCAGATGAAGAAACACGGGCCCTGGAAGAAAAAACATCCCAGGATGATCTGGCCAACTTTGTTAATGCACTGGATCAGGGCACTGTTAATCTAAGCCCGGTACCCAACCCTCCAATTATTCTGAAGAAGAATGAGGAGGCCTGTGTGGTTTTTGGTGGCATCACTCTTATGGAGCCCCGTGCAGTTAGACAGACACGTGGAGGGTATGGTGGGCCTACCATAAGGGTGGCTAAGGGCGTTTCCTTCCGTTTAGGTAGTGTGGCTGCCAGAAGCGAATCCCATGAAGAGCTTCGGAATATTGATAAGGGAACCCTGGTTTTAACCAACAAGCGATTGATATTCATGGGATCCAAGAGGACCACCAACATAGATCTCAGGAAAATAATATCAGTTACTGCCTACAAGGATGGTATAGCCTCCCAGAGGGAAAACAAACAGAAAACTGAGTACTTCACTGGAACGGATCAACACACTTTAACCTTCACCACCAATGGCAGATCCCATACTGTGCCCTTCACTGGCCTTATAATGAAGGCAGCTGTTGAAGGGAAGATCAGACAGATTTAATTTTAAAGTTTCTATTGATTCTGCAATATTTTTTTTCATCTTTGTGATCAAAGCCAAGAGTTTAAAAAATAATAAGGGATTAAGCTCTTTAAATGGAATGATATTCACTTTAGAGTATCAAAAATCTTTCTATAAAGTATCAAACAATCTTTCTATAATAGATTCAATTAAATCCAGTTTTTTTAACTTACCACTCCACTTTTGAGGTATTCCATTCATTCCATAGTAAGCCCCGGCTAGCTGACCATAAATTGCACCAGTTGTGTCTGCATCTTCACCCAGATTAACTGCCAGTAGGCAGCCTTCGTCAAATGTTTCTGACTTATGAAATGCCCATAGTGCTGCTTCTAATGATTTGACCACAAATCCACGGCCCCGTATCTGGGGTGGTTCTTTATCTTTAAATGAACCGCATGCAACTTCATTAATCTCATTTTGAAGTGGGTTTTCATCCCAGTACTCAGGTAAAGGTGAGTATCGTGGTGATAGTAGTTCCTCTTTGGATTTACCTATGAGTGCCCCGTGGATTAATCCTCCCATGTAACGGCAGGCATCAACAGCCAGGGGATGGTTATGGGTGGTGCGTGAAGATAGTGCTGAATTTTCCATGGCCTTTAATGGGTTGGACATGTAGAAAAGCGGAACCGGTGCCAGACGCATCAGTGAACCATTCCCTGCTGAGCGTTCATGATCCGGTCCGGAGTAAGGTTCACCAGTCTCTTCAAATGCCATCAGGGCCTGAAGTGTGGTGTTACCTATATCAAAGCATCTGCCATTTACTGAGAGGTATCCATCATGGTACCACTGGAGGTATCGTTTCATCTGATCTGTAGGGTCAAAAGTCCTACATTCTATGAGGCTTTCTGCCAGACAAAGTGCCATGGAAGTATCATCAGTCCACATGCCAGGGGACAGATTGAAGGCTCCTCCCCCTATCATATCGTTTACTGGCTCGAAGGTGCCAGGATCTGTGAACTCCAGGGCTACACCCATAGAATCCCCCACTGCCAGACCAAGTATTGCACCATGGAATCTGTCTTGGATTTCTCCTCGAATCTCTTTCAGCCTCAAAAGCAGATCTAAAATAAAACCATTTTCAATCATGTCCCCAAGTAAACCCTCACAGAATCTATCAGCCCGTATGATTGAAGTGAATAACTTTTGCAGGATGGTAACATCTGCTGTAGCAAGCATTTTTCGGTTATCTAGATACTTATTTGCTTCATCAGCCCATTGATGCCAATCAAAACCCTGAATCATGTTCCTGCGGTAAAGATCTCTATTAAAATTATCAACAGTATCCTCATAGCTGGCATAAGGCATCTGTTGTGGTTTATTAATTACCTCATAGAATTCATTGTTTTGATCCTGGAAGTAGGGCAGGTATTCCAGTAAAATATCAATATCTTGGATGCAGGGTATTTTTAGAGTCATAATATCTTAAAAAAAATTAAGTATTTCCATTCCCAGTCTTTTCCAAATACTTCCGAGCCACATCCTTATCAAAATCAGAAATATAATCCTTATCCTGAATTTCACGATATTTTTCAAATTCTTTGGAGGCTATCTCTTTAGCTACTGCTTTGGAAACTTTCCCAGGATCGTTTAGGATGTCATATTCGTTGAATTCTAAGAACTTATCTAATCTAGATATCCAGTCTTCCATGGACATAAGTTTATGTCTTTTTGCCTGGTTTTCTGCGTTGTCTAGATACATATTTACTATACGGTTTAATTCTGAGATTTCTTCTTCTGATAAATAGTTTTTAGCTACATTTATGTCAGATTTTAGGATTTACCTTCAGGTGCATTCTTCCAGGTGGTGAGGCCCATATTCTTTTTAGTGCTATCCACTCTTTCGGATATGATCTCTGCGGCGGTATGATGTGTTATGGCCCAGTGAAGTTTATTTTGGACGGTTGCATAAAAAGTCCTGGTTATCTCAGCATCTTTGTTATAATCAAAGCTGCACTGGGCATAGATATCAGTTATTTTCTGGTAGAATCTACGTTCACTGGCTCGGATCTCTCGGATCTTTTCAATTAATTCATCAAAATAATCTCGACCAAAACGGGTACCGTTTTTTAAAAGTTCATCATCTAAAACGAAACCTTTAGTAATATATTCTTTCAATGTTTCAGTTGCCCATATTCTGAAATTAGTTGCTTTTTTGGAGTTAACCCTGTAGCCAACTGCTATTATTGCATCAAGATTGTAGAAGTTCATTTTTCTTGATATTGTTCTATCTCCTTCATTTTGAACTATTTCCATTTTGGAAATAGTTGAAGTCTCATTCAATTCCCCTTCTGAAAAAATATTTTTAAGATGTTTTGTTATTGCAGGTACGTTAACATCAAAAAGTTCTGCCATTGTTTTTTGTGTGGACCACATAGTGTCATCTTTTAAAATAACTTCGATTGTTGCAGCGCCTTCATCACCTTTATAAAGAATTATAGAGATTTTCTTTTTACTTTGTTTTTTTATTTTTGGTTTGGTATTTTTTTATTTTTTTTATTTTTTGGTTGTTTTTCTGGGTTTTTAACCTTAT
>NZ_JAGGKL010000017.1 GCF_017873625.1 Methanobacterium petrolearium
GCAATGGATACGCCCAAAGATACTATGCTACCAGTGGTAGCTCATCCGGAGCAGTAATTGCAAGTAACTAAAACTATATGTGCTACATATGGGATTAAACTTAAAATTCAACAGTTCAACGCAAAACTGTTGAAACAAACCTTCTTTTTATTTTATTTAATATTTTCAGTCAAATTATCAAATCAACACTATTTTATCTTAAGAATACGTTGTCAATGCATTCAGTAAAATCGTAAAGTTAGTATTTTTCTATAAATATTGTTATGGCAAATCTTTTTTCATTTAAATCGAACTATGCTTGAGATTGTCTTTTCCAGGTTGAATATGATAACTCAGTGGGAGAATATTTACATTTTATTGGTGCAGATTCAAGTGGTGTATGTAAACCACAATATTTTTATATTTCAGCCCTAAAAAGAAATACAGTATAATGCACATCTTAGGAGGCTGATTATGAAAATAACACAAACACCTCTGGTAATTTTGAATTTTAAAACCTATCTTGAGTCCACTGGAGAAAAAGCTCTGCAGTTGACCATGGCCTTGGAACAAGTTGCTGAAGAAACTGGAGTGCAAATGGCAGCAGCACCCCAGGGAGCAGACATCTGGAGATTATCTCAGGAAGTAAAAATACCTGTTTTAGCCCAACACATTGATCCTGTGGATGTTGGAGGTCACACTGGGAGTATGTTACTGGAATGTGCAAAAGAAGCAGGAGCGTCCGGTACACTTGTAAATCATTCTGAACAGAGGATGCAACTGGCTGACATTGACATGGTGGTCAGTAAAGCCACTGCCGCTGACATGACTAGTGTGGTATGCACCAATAACATCCAGACCAGTGCAGCTGCAGCAGCACTGCAACCGGATTTTGTAGCAATAGAACCCCCTGAATTGATTGGATCAGGAATACCTGTGTCAAAAGCTGAACCAGAGATAGTAGAAGGAAGTGTGGCTGCTATTAAAGATATAAATCCTGCTGTAAGAGTTCTATGCGGTGCAGGTATTTCCACAGGAGAAGATATGAAAGCTGCCCTGGATCTGGGAAGTGAAGGAGTACTCCTTGCATCCGGAATCATACTGGCCCCTGATCCTAAAGAGGCCCTTCTTGATTTGGTAAGTAAGATATAATTTGTAGTGTATTAAAACAACATCTGTTAATTAAATAACAGGAAAGTGGTAATCAATATGGCCCCTGATTTTTACACCATTGATGACTTTGACTTGGAAGGTAAGACAGTTCTACTTAGAGTGGACATAAATTCTCCAGTTGATCCTGTAACTGGATTACTCCTGGATGACACCCGCATCAGACTGCACGCAGAAACCATTGAGGAACTAGCAGAAAAAGGTGCTAAAACGGTTTTACTTGCTCATCAAAGCCGTCCAGGTAAAAATGACTTCACCACACTCCAGCAACATGCTGAAACTCTTTCGAATCTTCTTGACAGACCAGTGGGCTATGTGGATGATATTTTCGGCAGCAATGCCAGAGAAACCATAAACGCTCTTAAGAAAGGTGAAATTCTTCTTCTGGAAAACGTACGTTTCTATTCAGAGGAAATACTCCAACGAGAACCACCACAACAGGCTGAAACACACATGGTAAGGCAGCTATCACCCTTAGCAGACATATTCATCAACGATGCCTTTGCTGCAGCCCACCGTTCCCAACCATCAATGGTAGGATTTGCTCTTAAAATGCCATCTGCAGCAGGTAGGGTGATGGAAAGAGAACTTAAATCATTATACAGTGCAGTTAGTAATGTGAAACGGCCATGTGTTTATGTTTTAGGTGGAGTAAAGGTGGATGACTCTATAATGGTCATGGAAAATGCTCTAAAATCAGGCAGTGCTGATTACATCCTCACCACCGGTTTGGTTGCCAACATATTCCTCTGGGGTGGGGGAGTGAACATACGCAATTACAACCGGAAATTCATAGAAGACAGAGATTACTGTGAATATGTTAAAAAGGCCAAAAAACTTTGTAAAAAATTCAACGACCAGATAATGGTTCCCACAGATCTTGCGGTTTGTAAGGATGATAAACGATTGGAATACCCTGTGAATAAACTTCCTAACCTGCCCATATATGATTTGGGCACTGAAACTACCACGGAATATGCTCGTATCATCAGGAAATCCCGTACTATATTTGCAAATGGACCTGCAGGTGTTTTTGAGAAGGAAGGGTTCAGTCAGGGTACTGAAGATATCTTAAATGCAATATCTTCTTCACCAGGATTTTCCATTATAGGGGGAGGACATCTGGCAGCAGCTGCCAATAAAATGGGGTTAACAGGAATCAGCCATATAAGCAGTGGAGGTGGAGCTTCCATCAACCTTATCGCAGGTGCAAGACTTCCTGCAGTGGAAGTACTCAGGGAATCAGCATCAAGAAGTAAAGTTAAACTTTAACATGTTAAATTTTCTTTTTATAATCTTAGGATAATCAATTTTTTATAATATATTAAAATGAAATCACATTTGAAATCAAGTATAAATACTTGAATTAACCATTAATATCACTACTAAACTATCCCACTATTGGTGTATTATAACCTTCAATTATTAGAGTTGGAACCTTTCCACCCAAAACTATATAAGGCAATATTTCAAAACTTAAAATGCCTCGGTAGCTCAGTCTGGTGGAGCGCGAGACTTGTAATCTCGTGGTCGCGGGTTCAATTCCCGTCCGGGGCTCTAACTGAGGGTAAAACATTTATAGGGAAATGTTTATCTGTAGTTAAAACATTTATCAGTGTATAATGTTATGTGGGACCATAGGGTAGCTTGGTCGATCCTTTGGGCTTTGGGAGCCTGAGACTCCGGTTCAAATCCGGGTGGTCCCATTTGAATAACACTCATGAAATCAGATGTTAGATCCCGCCTTAGCTCAATTTGGCAGAGCGTCGGACTGTAGATCCGAATGTTGCTGGTTCAAGTCCGGCAGGCGGGACTTGAAATTCTGTTATGTAAGTGGGGTCATGGTTAAACTCTAAAAAAACAGTTGCGAGTCCTTATCCATGTTATCCTGTAAACATCAAACAAACCTTTATAAGATAAGCGGTGAAAAGGAAAAGTATATAAGTAATCATATCATAAAACACTATACTCTAGTTCTGCTAAAGTTGCCCTGGTGGTGTAGGGGCTATCATGTGGGCCTGTCGAGCCCGCGACTCGGGTTCAATTCCCGGCCAGGGCGTTCTAGAGGGCCCGTAGCTCAGTCTGGGAGAGCGCTTGGCTTTTAACCAAGTGGTCGCGGGTTCAATTCCCGTCGGGCCCGTTCTGATTTTTAATGGAGGATTCAATGGTGAAGAAGGATATCTTAAAACACGAACTAGTTCCAGATCATGTTGTTTTGTCAAAGTCTGAAGTTAAAAAAGTATTAAAAAAATTGGATATCCACCCTGAACAGCTACCAAAAATAAAAGCTGATGATCCTGTAGCAAAAGCTATAGAAGCCAAACCAGGGGATATTCTCAAAATAACTAGAAAAAGCCAGACCGCTGGTAAATTTGAAACATATCGTTTGGTTTTAGATTAATGTTATGAAATTGAGCTAAGAAATGAATTCTAATATCAAGAATAATGCGAATAAATTTTTGATTATGCACGTTACATAAATTGTGTATACTTAATGATATAATAAATATATGGACTAAAAATTATTAGAAACCTTACCTTTTGGTGTTATACAATGGATAGGTATGGATTGTTTTTTGGAGGAATTTAATGGTAAAAAATGCCTGGGGACTTGTTGATACCTTTTTTGATGAATACAAACTGGTGGACCACCATATAAAATCATACAATGATTTTGTAAACCACCGAATACAGGATATTGTTGACATAACTGAGCCAATTGTTCTGGAACAGGGAGAATACTGCATAGAAACTGGGAAAGTGGAAATAAAGAAACCTTATATTAAAGAAGCAGATGGATCAAAAAGTAAGGTTTTCCCCACTGAAGCCAGACTCAGAAATCTCACCTACTCTGCCCACATGTATATGGACATGGCACTAACCAAGGGTGAAGAGGAACCACAACTGGAGAAGGTGTATATTGGTGAGCTTCCCGTGATGCTTAAATCCAACATCTGTCATTTAAATGGATTGAGCTACAATGAATTGGAAGAAAATGGAGAAGACCCTCAGGATCCTGGAGGCTACTTCATTGTAAACGGTTCAGAACGGGCAATAGTCACCATGGAAGAGATAGCACCCAACAAGATCATCCTGGAGAGAATCGGAGAAAAAGAAGATCGAAGGGCCAGAGCCATTGTAACTTCGATCAAAAGCGGATTTAGGGCGAGAATAACCCTGGAATACCGTAAACCCAGGAAAAAAGGCGTATTTTTAAGAATATCCTTCCCTTATGTGCCTGGAGAAATACCTCTAGTTGTCTTACTGCGAGCACTGGGTCTGGAAAAAGATATAGATTTGGTTAGCAGTGTTTCAGAAGAAAACGACGTACAATTCTTACTTATAGATGATATTCAAACCTCTGAAATCACCAACACCTATGATGCAATCAAATATATTGGTAACAGGGTAGCCAAAGGAATGACAGAGGAATACAGAATAAAAAGAGCGGAAGATGTCATAGATCGCTACCTACTCCCGCACATAGGAGTGGAATCAGATTCAAGAGCTGAAAAAGCGACATATCTAGCTGAAATGACAGAAATGCTTCTGCAAGTTATTTTTGATGAACGTGAACCACACGATAAGGACCACTACGCCAACAAAAGACTTCGCGTATCTGGAGACCTTATGGAAGATCTGTTCCGAGTGGCATTCACTAGTTTAACACGTGATATGACATATCAGCTCGAAAGAAGTCTGGCACGTGGTAAAGAACCCTCAGTTAAGCAGGCAGTGCGTTCCGATGTTCTCACAGAAAACATCAAGCATGCCATAGCCACTGGAAACTGGGTAGGTGGACGGGCAGGTGTAAGCCAGTTACTGGATCGAACCAGTTACATGGGAACCCTTTCCCATCTTAAACGTGTTGTTTCTCCCCTTTCAAGGAGTCAACCGCACTTTGAAGCCCGTGACTTGCACCCCACTCAGTTCGGAAAGATATGTCCCAATGAAACCCCGGAGGGACCCAACTGTGGTCTGGTGAAAAACCTGGCCATACTGGCCAAAATATCAGAGGGTTCAGATCCAGATGAACTAGAAGCAGTCATTAAAAAAGTTAAGGGCATAAACCCCATCTAAAGGGGATAAATAAAAAAAAGAAACAATTAGGAGTTTAACTTAATTTTATAATCAAAAGCCAGTTATTGGGGGCCGATTCGTGAAAAAATGTAAGGTTTATAGTAACGGGAAACTTATTGGAACTTGTGATGATCCTGAAGGTTTCGTGGAGGAAATGCGCCAGAAAAGGAGATCAGGCGAAGTTTCTTATGAAACGAATATCACTCATTACCCAGAAAACAATGAAATCTATGTATTCAATGATCCAGGAAGAACTCGAAGACCATTAATAGTGGTTGAAAACGGAGGATCACTGTTAACAGATGAACATATGCAAAAAGTGGCTGATGGAGAGATGTCATGGCAAGACCTCATAAATGAGGGAATCATTGAATATCTTGATGCTGAAGAAGAGGAAAACACCTACATCGCCATGTTCGCCGATGAACTAACTGAATATCACACTCACCTGGAAATAGACCCAGCCACCATGCTAGGAATATGTGCCGGGATCATACCCTACGCCAACCACAACTCATCCCCCAGAAACACCATGGAAGCAGGGATGACCAAACAGGCACTGGGACTTTACGTTTCCAATTACAACTTAAGAACAGACACCCGTGCACACCTCCTGCACCAACCGCAGGTCCCAATAGTTAAAACCAGGAGTATGGATGCCACACAATATGATGCAAGACCGTCCGGTCAGAACTTTGTGGTGGCAGTAATGTCATATGAGGGTTACAACATGGAAGACGCCCTCATACTAAACAAAGCATCCTTAGAACGTGGATTAGCCCGATCATCATTTTTCAGATCCTACGAAGCCTCAGAACGCCGATATCCAGGGGGACAGGAAGATAAATTTGAAGTACCAGAAAATATGGTACGCGGATACCGCTCAGAAGAAGTGTACCGCAATCTGGATGAAGATGGAATCGTGAACCCTGAGGTCAATGTGAAATCAGGGGATGTGCTAATAGGAAAAACATCACCACCCAGGTTCTTGGAGGAAATCGATGAATTCGGAACTGTGGCCGAGCGAAGAAGAGAAACCTCAGTCACAGTACGCCATGGAGAACACGGAGTGGTAGATGCAGTAATGTTAACCGAGACAGTTGAAGGAAGTAAACTGGCCAAAATAAGAGTAAGAGACCAGAGACAACCAGAATTTGGAGACAAATTCGCATCCAGACACGGACAAAAAGGAGTTGTCGGACTCATAGTTTCTCAGGAGAACATGCCTTTCACTGCTGAAGGAGTGGTCCCTGATCTAATCGTCAACCCTCACGCTATTCCTTCTAGGATGTCAGTAGGGCAGGTGCTGGAGATGCTGGCAGGTAAAGCCGGATGCATGGAAGGGCACCGTATGGATGGAACACCATTCAGTGGAACACATGAACATGAAGTAATGGATCTTTTAAGAGCAAATGGTTTCGAAACTGCTGGCAGGGAATCTCTGCATAACGGAATCACCGGGGAAAGAATAGAAGCCGAAATATTTGTTGGAGTGGCCTACTACCAGAAACTGCACCACATGACCTCAGATAAAGTATATGCTCGGTCAAGGGGACCGGTGCAGGTTTTAACCAGACAACCCACCGAGGGAAGGGCCCGTGAAGGAGGTCTAAGATTCGGAGAAATGGAAAGAGATTGTCTTATAGCTCATGGGGCTGCACTTGCCCTTAAAGAGAGATTATTGGATGAATCTGATAAATATGAAGCCATAATCTGTGGTGAATGTGGAATGGTTGCCATATATGACAGAATAAGGGATAAAAAATACTGCCCTATCTGTGGAGACTCAGAAAGTTACCCTGTAGAAATATCATACGCATTTAAACTATTATTAGACGAGCTCAAGAGCCTGTGTATATTCCCCAAACTGGTTCTCGAAGATAAAGCCTGATAATGGTATCAAACAAGAGAAGGGTCTTATTAATATATAAAAGAGGAGAGAGTAAGCTTGAAAGGAATTTTAAAGAAGATCGCCCAGATCAACTTTGGCCTGCTATCACCGGAAAACATCCGGAGAATGTCCGTTACCAAAATCGTGACTCCTGATACCTATGATGAAGATGGATACCCCATAGAAGCGGGCCTCATGGACCCCAGACTGGGAGTAATCGACCCCGGACTGAGATGCCGATCCTGCGGTTCTAAAGGAGGGGACTGCCAGGGACACTTTGGCCACATAAACCTGGCTCGACCAGTAGTACATGTGGGATTTGCAGACACCATCCACAAGGTATTACGTTCAACATGCAGTGAATGTGGAAAAGTACTGTTAACCGAGACAGAAAGAATAGACTATCGGGATAGAATTCAATCCCGTCTGCGGAATGAAGAAAGCATAACCGCGCTGGTGAAAGAAGTTTACAACACCGCACGCAGGGATAAATGCCCCCACTGTGACACAGAACAGGAAGATGTTAAAATAGATAAACCTGTCTCCATAGTAGAAGGTAACTACAAATTAACCCCCAGCGAGGTAAGGGAACGCCTGGAAAAAATCCCTGAAGAAGATTACATCTTCCTGGGTATCAACTCCAAAGTAGCCAGACCAGAATGGATGGTACTAACTGTACTGCCAGTACCACCAGTAACTGTAAGACCCTCAATCACCCTGGAAACCGGGGAACGATCAGAGGATGATTTAACTCATAAATTGGTTGATATCCTCAGGATAAACCAGCGTCTCAAGGAAAACATGGAAGCAGGAGCACCACAACTAATTGTAGAGGACCTATGGGAATTATTACAATATCACGTTACTACTTATTTCGATAATGAAGCATCAGGAGTGCCTCCAGCACGACACCGTTCAGGAAGACCACTAAAAACCCTTGCCCAGCGGTTAAAGGGGAAAGAAGGACGTTTCAGAAGCAACCTCTCTGGTAAGAGGGTGAACTTCTCAGCAAGGACAGTTATATCTCCTGACCCCAACATCAGTATCAACGAAGTCGGTGTGCCTCACATGATCGCCACTGAGGTTACTGTACCTATTTATGTCACTGAATGGAACATGGATGAAATGAAAAAATACATCCTCAACGGTCCTAAAAATCATCCTGGAGCTAACTATGTAATCCGGCCCGATGAAAGGAAAATAAGAGTTTATGATGATACCAAAGAATCAATCATTGAGAAACTGGAACCCGGATTCATTGTGGAAAGACACCTAATGGATGGGGACATTGTACTATTCAACCGACAACCATCCCTGCACAGAATGTCAATGATGGCCCACGAAGTAAAAGTCTTACCATATAAGACTTTCAGACTCAACCTTTGCGTCTGTCCACCATACAACGCTGATTTTGATGGGGACGAAATGAACATGCACGTCTTCCAAACTGAAGAATCACGTGCCGAGGCAAAATCCCTCATGAGAGTTCAGGAACACATTTTATCACCCCGTTTCGGTGGACCAATTATTGGAGGAATACATGATCACATTTCTGGAGCATACCTCCTCACCAGGGAAGGATCCAACTTCTCAGAGGATGACGTGTTCCAGATGCTTAAAAAATCCCAGTTACCAATACCCAAACCCAGAAACCAAGAATGGACTGGTAAAGAGGTATTCAGCTTACTGTTACCTAAAGACTTGAACATGGTTTACAAGGCAGAAATCTGCCGTAAATGTGATGAATGTCTACGTGAAGGCTGCAAGAACGATGCATATGTTGTTATAGAAAATGGTGAACTCCGATCCGGAGCCATAGATGAAAAAGCATTCGGAGCATTCTCTGGTAAAATCCTGGACTCCGTTGTTAAAGAGTACGGAACTGAACGGGCACGAGAATTCCTGGATTCAGCCACCAAACTGGCCATCTCAGGTATTATGAAAAGAGGATTCACCACCAGCACTGCAGATGAGGAAATACCACAAGAAGCCAAAGACAGGATTGAAGAACTCCTCTCCAAGGCAGAAGGAAAAGTGGAAATGTTAATCGAAGCTTACCGAAATGACGAACTGGAAGCCCTGCCTGGCCGCAGTCTCAGGGAAACCCTGGAGATGAAGATCATGCAAGTACTAGGTGAAGCCAGGGACAAATCAGGAGAAATAGCAGAAAGCTACTTTGGAATGGATAACCACGCAGTAATAATGGCATTAACTGGAGCTCGTGGATCCATGCTGAATTTAACCCAGATCGCAGCCTGTGTAGGGCAACAATCTGTCCGTGGGGGTCGTATTGAAAGAGGTTACAGCAAAAGAACCCTACCTCACTTCCAAGAAGGTGATTTGGGTGCTAAAGCCAGTGGATTTGTGCACTCAAGTTACAAGGCCGGACTGGATCCATTGGAATTCTTCTTCCACGCTATGGGAGGACGTGAAGGACTGGTGGACACTGCCATACGTACAGCACAGAGTGGTTACATGCAACGTCGACTGGTAAACGCGTTACAGGATCTTTCAGTCAGCATTGATGGAACAGTACGTGACAACCGAGGCGTGGTCATACAGACCCATTACGGTGAAGATGGAATAGACCCTGCCAAAAGCGATTACGGAAAAGTAGCAGACATTGACAGATTAATAGAAGAAATGCGTATTAAAGCTAAAGCAAGTAAATAATCAATATTTTAATTAAATGGACAACTGAAATTATAAATTTACTCACAGGTAAAATACAGGTGGTTTTGTGGATATAAAAAAAGTTGAAAAGGTGGTCAAAAAGAAAAGGGCCAAATTTCCAGAGAAACTCATCCAAGAAATAGCTGAGGCCGCTGAAAGGCATGATTTGGATGATAAAGAACTGGATGAATTGGTGAAAGAAATTAAAAGGGCCTACCTACGGTCTGAAGTGGAGTCTGGTGAGGCCGTGGGCACAGTAGCTGCTCAATCAGTGGGAGAACCAGGTACACAGATGACCATGCGTACCTTTCACTATGCAGGGGTAGCAGAACTCAACGTTACATTGGGGCTTCCCCGACTCATTGAAATCGTGGATGCCCGTAAGAAAATATCCACACCAACCATGGCCATATACTTCGACGAAGACCATGCCAGTGATGAAGAGTTCGTTCGAACCATTGCCAATAGAATAGGTAAGATAACACTCAATGACGTACTCAAAGACTTCAATGTCAACTATGCCAGCATGAACATGAACATAGAGATCGATGAAGATCAGGTGAAGGAAAAACGACTGGACTATGACGAGGTCATGGCCAAGATAGAAAAAACTTTTAAAAGTGTAGAAATAAATAACAACCTGCTGAGTTTTGAACCTAAGATTACTGATCCTAAACATGCCATTAGGGAACTCCGACTTTTAGCTGACAAGGTTCGCGATCTCCAGATAAGTGGAATTAAGAACATAGGAAAGGTCGTGATCCGAAAAGAAGGACAGGAATGGGTTATACACACCGAAGGTTCAAACTTGGGAGCTGTCCTGAAAATGGATGGTGTCGACCAAGTCAGAACCACCACCAACGATATCCATGAGGTGGAAAAGGTCCTGGGAATAGAAGCAGCTCGTAATTCTATTATACACGAGGCCCAGACCACCATGGAAGAACAGGGCCTCACTGTGGATGTCAGGCACATCATGTTAGTGGCAGATATGATGACTGCTGATGGTATAGTCAAATCCATAGGACGTCACGGTATCAGCGGTGAAAAAGCCAGTGTCCTGGCCAGGGCATCCTTCGAAGAGACAGGTAAACACCTTCTCCGGGCCAGTATCAGAGGTGAGGTGGACCATCTCACTGGAATAATTGAAAACATTATAATCGGGCAGCCAATACCACTGGGAACAGGGTCAGTTGGCGTCATCATGAAAAAGAAATAAGGAGGCAGTAGATGGACGTAGAAAGAGGAATTCGAGTAGCAGTAGACACAGGAAATGTCACACTGGGATCCAGCAAAACAATCCAGGCCCTGAAGCTTGGAAAAGGAAAACTAGTCATTATCGCAGAAAATTGCCCGCAAGAGGTAACTGAAGACGTGATGCAGTACTCCCAATTATCAGAGATCCCGGTTTACACCTTCCAGGGTAGTAGTGTGGATTTAGGATCAGTGTGTGGAAAACCATTCACTGTATCAACCATGATAGTAAATGATCCAGGAGATTCCACCATACTGGAAATAGTGGGGTAAGACTGTGACCATCAAATTCAGCACCAATGAAATAAGGTACATTGCCCTCTTTGAAAGCATGACTGGAGCAACAGTGAAAGATTGCCTGGTGGATGATGAAAATGGTAAGATCACCTTCCTGGTTAAAAGGGGAGACATGGGTCTGGCCATTGGTAAAAGAGGAAGTACCGTAGCCAAGGTGCAGAAAACAGTGGATAAGGGTGTGGAGGTAATAGAACACTCCGATGACCCTGTAGAATTCATAGCCAATTTAATGGCCCCTGCCAAAATGAGAAGTATTAGAATACTTCAAAAAGAGAACGGGGAAAAAATAGCCACACTTGAGGCTGATTCAAGGAATAAAAGAACCGCCATAGGAAAAGGTGGGCAAAATATTGAAAGAGCCAGAGTGCTGGCCAAAAGGCAGCACAATATAAATAATATAATTATAAAATAGTAAAAACCGGCAACGATCCAATTTTACTGATCAATTAAATCCCTGATCCAGGGAAATAATCCATTATAAGATCAGGGAATATTATCGTATTATGTTAACAAGGAGGAATTTCATTTGCCAGGATTATTCGCAGCAAAAAAGCTTAAAAAGAATCGACAGAGCTTCCGGTGGAAGGACACTGAATACAAACGTAAAGCATTGGGGCTAGATATTAAAGCGGACCCATTAGGAGGCGCACCCCAAGCCAGGGGAATTGTCATAGAAAAAGTAGGAATCGAAGCTAAACAGCCCAACTCTGCAATCAGGAAGTGTGTACGAGTTCAACTCATCAAGAACGGTAAACAACTCACTGCATTCGCCCCTGGAGACGGTGCTATAGGATTCATCGATGAACACGACGAAGTAGTCATTGAAGGAATCGGAGGACCATCCGGAAGATCCATGGGAGACATCCCTGGAGTCCGATGGAAAGTCACCAAGGTTAACAATGTAGCCCTGGAAGAAATGGTTAAGGGCAAAATCGAAAAACCAGTGAGATAAGCGAGGTTATGATATGAGCTTCAAAGTATTTGACAGCTGGGAACTGGAAGATGTTAAGGTAGAAGACCTGGGACTGGTCAACTACATCTGCCTGGACGAAATAATGGTCCCCCACACCATGGGAAGACACATAAAAAGACAGTTCGCCAAATCAAGAGTATCCATAGTGGAAAGATTAATGAACAAGATAATGAAAACTGAAAGGAACTCAGGTAAGAAAAATAAGGCTTACAGCATTGTGAAAGAAGCCTTCACAGTTATAAACCAGCGCACCAAAGAAAACCCCGTGCAAGTACTGGTGAAAGCAGTGGAAAACTCTGCACCCCGGGAAGAAACCACCCGTATCAAATACGGTGGAATAGGTTACCAAGTAGCAGTGGACATTGCACCCCAGCGCAGAGTGGACCTAGCCATAGGCTTTATAACAAGAGGAGCACTCCAATCTGCATTCAAAAGGAAAAAATCCGCTGGAGAATGCCTGGCTGAAGAACTCCTCCAGGCAGCAGAAGCAGACACCAGGAGTTTTGCCGTTGGTAAGAAGGAGGAAAAAGAGCGAGTGGCCAGATCAGCCCACTAAGTGGGTTCCACTAACTCATAATTTTTTTTTAAACTAATTTTTTAGGGTGATTGTTTTGAGTAGACGTACAAGAATGATCAACAAGATCAAGGAACTGATGTACGAACCGGATTACATCCGAAACATCGGTATCGTGGCCCACATTGACCACGGAAAAACCACTTTATCTGATAACTTACTGGCAGGAGCCGGTATGATATCCTCAGAACTGGCAGGAGACCAGTTATATCTGGACTTCGATGAACAGGAACAGGCCAGGGGGATCACCATCGACGCAGCAAACGTTTCAATGGTGCACAAATACAAGGAAGATGATTACCTAATCAACCTCATAGACACCCCAGGTCACGTGGACTTTGGGGGAGATGTAACCCGTGCCATGAGAGCAGTGGACGGTGCAGTAGTTGTGGTATGTGCAGTGGAAGGAATCATGCCCCAGACAGAAACTGTCCTGCGTCAGGCACTCAAAGAAAACGTGCGACCAGTACTTTTCATCAACAAAGTGGATAGGTTAATCAATGAATTAAAACTGGATCCACAGGAACTGCAGCAAAGGTTCATCAAAGTCATTGCCAATGCCAATAAACTCATCAAAAATATGGCCCCAAAGGACAAGAAAAAAGAATGGCAAGTAAAGGTAGAAGATGGAAGTGTGGCATTCGGATCTGCCTATCACAACTGGGCTATAAACATGGATATCATGCAAAAAACCGGGATAAACTTCAAAGACATCCTGGATTACTGTAACAATGAAAACCAGAAAGAACTAGCCCAAAAAGTACCCCTATCTGAGGTATTACTGGGAATGGTGGTGGAACACCTACCGAGCCCCAACACAGCCCAACCATACAGGGTGCCAAGCATCTGGTCCGGAGACATTGAAAGTGAAGAAGGCCAGGGAATGGTTAATACTGACCCAGACGGACCATTAGCCGTGATGGTAACTGATGTAAGTATAGACAAACACGCTGGAGAAATAGCCACCGGACGAGTATATGGAGGAACACTGGAGAAGGGAACGGAAATATTCATGGTGGGAAGCCATGGAAAAGCACGACTCCAGCAAGTGGGAGTATACTTCGGCCCAGAAAGAGTTAACACTGACAAAGTACCTGCAGGAAACATCGTGGCCATCACCGGAGCAAGAAACGCCGTGGCTGGGGAAACCATCTGTGACATCGAACGCAAAATCAATGCATTCGAGGGATTAGAACACATCTCCGAACCAGTGGTTACAGTTGCTGTTGAAGCAAAAAACACCAAAGACTTACCCAAACTCATTGAAGTACTCAGACAAGTGGGAAAAGAAGATCCCACAGTCAAAATGCAGATCAACGAGGAAACCGGTGAACACCTGGTAGCAGGAATGGGTGAACTCCACCTGGAGATCATCGCCTACCGTATCAATGAGAAAGGTGTGGAAATCGAAACCTCAGAACCCATCGTAGTATACCGGGAAACCATCGCTGGAACAGCCGGACCAGTGGAAGGAAAATCCCCCAACAAACACAACCGTTTCTACATAGAAATCGAACCATTAGACGAAAAAGTTTACCAGGCCATCGTTGATGGAAACATAAAAGAAGGCCGAGTTAAAGGTAAAGAACTCATCCCAGTATTCCAGGAATACGGATTACCCAAAGAACAGGCCAAAAAAGTATGGGATGTATATGATAAGAACATTTTCGTCAACATGACCCGTGGTATACAGTACCTGGATGAGATCAAAGAATTACTCCTTGAAGGTTTCGAAAGTGCCATGGACGATGGACCCATAGCCAAAGAAAGAGTTATGGGAATCAAGATTAAACTAATGGATGCCAAAATTCACGAAGACGCCGTGCACAGAGGACCAGCACAGGTTTTACCTGCCATAAGAAAAGCGGTCTATGGTGCCATAATGATGGCTGAACCCGCACTCCTAGAACCCATCCAGAAAGTATTTATCAACACACCCCAGGATTATATGGGATCAGCCACCCGTGAAATCCAGAACCGACGTGGTCAGATCCTGGACATGGGCCAGGAAGGAGACATGTCCACAGTGGAATCTAAAGTACCAGTAGCTGAGATGTTTGGATTTGCAGGAGACATCCGAAGTGCTACCGAAGGTCGTTGTCTCTGGTCCACAGAGAACTCAGGATTTGAAAGACTGCCACGTGAACTTCAAAACACAATAATACGCGAAATCAGGCAACGTAAAGGTCTATCAGAACAACCTTACGGTCCTGACCATTATTTGGGATAAAGTACTTAAACTATCCCAACCACTTATTTGATACCCCTTAATTTTTTGGGTAGTATTCTCTGATAAGTGGAGAATACCATACAAAATCTGGATATAACACTACCATTACTTCAATGGTCATCTAGATCACACATGTTACAACTGGTTAATATAAATAGTGGATTGAATAAATTCAACCAGTACGCTTAGCAAGCTCTCTAAATATTCATATTAAGAGAATTTTATTGGAGGAATATTTTATGGCTAAAGGAAAAGAACACATGAATTTAGCGTTTATCGGACACGTAGACCACGGTAAATCCACCATGGTGGGTCACTTGCTGTTACAGTCCGGAGCTATCGCTGAACAACAGTTATCTGCCGGAGAAGACAAGTTCAGATTCGTCATGGACAAACTATCCGAAGAAAGAGAAAGGGGAGTGACCATCGACCTGGCCCATGCCAGATTCGACACCCCCAAATACGAGTTCACCATTGTGGACTGTCCTGGTCACCGTGACTTCGTTAAAAACATGATCACCGGTGCCTCACAGGCAGACGCCGCAGTCCTTGTGGTAGCAATTGATGACGGTGTAATGCCTCAGACCAAGGAACACGCATTTCTAGCAAGGACCCTGGGAATCAACCAGCTCATTGTTGGTATCAACAAAATGGACCTGGTTAAATATGATGAAGAAAAATTCAACCAGCTCAAAGAAGAAGTATCAGACTTAATTAAAACTGTGGCCTACAAACCCAGTGAAATCAACTTCATACCACTATCCGCGTTTGAAGGAGATAACATAACCAAAAAATCTGATAACACTCCCTGGTACAAAGGACCTAGCTTAGTAGAAGCACTGGATGAATTCTCTGCACCAGAAAAACCAACCAACCTACCACTACGAGTACCAGTCCAGGATGTATACTCCATCACTGGTGTGGGAACCGTACCTGTGGGCCGAGTGGAAACTGGTGTAATGAAAAAAGGTGACAACGTCATCTTTGAACCACCAGGAGCAAACGGAGAAGTTAAATCCATCGAAATGCACCACGAAATGCTGGACAAAGCAGAACCCGGTGACAACGTAGGATTCAACGTCCGTGGAGTAGGTAAAAACGATATCCGCCGTGGAGACGTGGCTGGACATACTGACAACGCACCAACTGTGGCTAAAGAGTTCACGGCTCAGATTGTGGTCTTACAGCATCCGGGTGTTATCACCGTGGGTTACACTCCTGTATTCCACTGTCACACTGCCCAGGTAGCCTGTACCTTCCTGGAACTCCAGAAAAAACTGGACCCAGCCACTGGTCAGGTTAAAGAAGAAAACCCAGATTATCTGAAAACAGGGGACGCTGCCTTTGTAGTAGTGAAACCCACCAAACCTATGGTCATCGAGAAGATCAAGGACATACCACACATGGGACGGTTTGCTATCCGTGATATGGGTCAGACTGTTGCTGCTGGTATGTGCATTGACCTGGTGCCAGCAAAGTAAATCTAGGATGAATTTAATTGAAGGTAGACTGGGCTTGTCCTAGTTTACACTACCTTCTCTTTGTTTTTAATGGAGGAATAGACTAATGAACAAAGCTAGAATTAAGCTCACCGGCACCGACCCAGAGAAACTGGCCTATGTATGTGATCAACTCAAACGCATAGCAGAAAGGACCGGCGTAGATCTCTCAGGACCCATACCACTACCCACCAAGAAACTAGTAGTACCAACCAGGAAATCACCAGATGGTGAGGGAAAAGCAACCTGGGAAAAATGGGAACTTAGAATCCATAAGAGACTCGTGGGAATCGAAGCCGATGAACGGGCCATGCGACAAGTAATGAAGGTCAACGTGCCCGACAATGTGAGCATTGAAATAGAACTTCGCAGTTAAACCAAAACGACTGCCCCGTAAAAATATAATAAAAATATAAAATACTCACAGCTGAAAACAACAGCTTAAAAAAATTACCCATATTTTATATCTCTTTTTTACAGAATCAATCATTAATAGGGATAGCCAAGCCCAACCTTTTATAAAAAGGTTGATCAAAAGAAATTCACATGCCGGGATAGCCTAGCCAGGTAAGGCGCGGGACTTGAGATCCCGTGGAGCCTCGCTCCTCCAGGGTTCAAATCCCTGTCCCGGCGTACTTTGTTATAAAATATTTCAACTGTTTATTGATTTGCCAACTTTTAATTTGAGTGCTATTCTTAGATAAAAGGTGAGTATCTATTGTTTTTAAAAATAAATTATAGATGGTATATTTTATTCAGAGTGAAATTCTCACGAAAAATCCAATAAAAATTTTTCAAACTTAATACGGGCTTTTTCGTACTCTGATTTCCAGGCAGTGACAGTTTCAGGATCTATGTTTTCATTAGCCACAATTTTTAGCTTTTTGTTGAGGACGAAAGAGAATTTTTCCACCAGTAATCCAGTTTCAACACGTGATTTATCATGTTTCACCATATATTCAGTGTGGTTTTTCCATTCTAAAAATAAAGGATAAAGATCTTCAAATTCGTTCTGAGGAAATGTTTTTTCCAGCTTTTTCAGAAGGTTTAAAGTATCTGCGTTACCGCAGTTAAAATAGTTATCCAGGCTTCCTTTTCCTTTCCAACCTCTCACTACACTTAAAAACTTGTGAAATTCATTTTGAAAAGGAAATGGGGCTTCTTTAAAGAGCTCACCCTGGAGTTGTTTGATTGTTTTGGATTTGTATTCTTTCAGAAACTGTTCAAGGGCTTTATCCATGTCGTTTTTTTCATCTTGGGGAAGTATGTCAAATAAATCCCTTTTTCTCAGATAAAAAAGATGTTCTGCATCTTTTACCATCACGCCATCCTGGTACCAGTAGCAGGGGATATCCAGGCCATAACCAATCTCAGTTAGCTCACAGTCCAGTAAATACAGGAGTTTATAAACGGTTTTTATCACAGTAACCACCGCAACGTTTTTTCAAGTTATAAGCCGCATATTCCAGATGTGGGTTCGTCAATATAATAATCTCCTGCAGTTTTTCATCAATTACTGTTTATCCTGGTATAAAAACTTTCATCTTAACATAAAAACATAACGATCATACAAATTTTGTATGTTATGTATGGAAATAGTATATGGAAGTAGAAACATACAAAACATAGCGATCATACAGGTTTTGTATGTTTTGTATGGTGATTAAATGAACCCTTTTAGAAAGCGTACCGGAATATTTCCATCCTATTTTACAGGTAGAGAAAATGAATTGAGTGAATTGAGGGATATATACGAATCAACACGGCAGGGAGCAGCTGAACATATAATAGTCTATGGTCCAAAAGGTATAGGTAAAACCTGTCTCCTGCTTAAATTCCAGGATGAAATAAAAAATATCAAAGAAGTTTATCCTGTACGAATACCCCTTGTTGAGGGGAATTTCGATGACATCTACAGTTTAATAGTTGATAAATGTGCTGATGCCCTTCACATAAAAGTAAGTCATTTTTGGGATAAAATTGAATCACTGGGGTTTAATATTCCAATGGTGGCCGGATTAAACGTATCAAGGAACATACCAACCACAAGTCCATCAGTGGCAATTGAAAAAATACTAAAGACAATATACGAAGAATTAAATGGAGAAAATCCGGTATTGATCCTTTTATTTGATGATCTTCAAAGAATTATCAGTGATACTGGACCAAGCAAAGTTTTAAGTATATTGCAAAGCGCTTTGGTGGAGTTAAATCTTAAAAGGATGAATATAATGTTCGTTGCTACAGGTTCTCATGATATATTTTCACAGATACAGGATCATGTGGATTCTGCTGTACGGCTATTCGAACCATATGAACTTAAACCGCTTACATTTAATGAATTAAGGGACGCTGTAGTTATACCTGCAAAAAAAGAGGGAGTAATATTTGATGAAGATGTGATAGAGATTATTTTTGAGATTTCAGAGGGGATTCCCTATTATATGCAGGTTATAGCTTATAAATGCTTTGATGAAGCAGTTGGAAGTAAGGTGGGGGTTAAAGAGTTTGAAAAAGCATTTCCACAATCATTGAACATACTTGCCCAGAGGGAATTCAAGGGAATGTATGAAAAATCCACCACTGAAGAACGGAAAATATTAGCTTTAATGGCAGAAAGTGATAAAGAAGTATTCTCTTATGCAGATATAAAATCAGATTCTAATTTAAAATCAGAACCTTCTAATTTGTTGAAAAGGATGTTAGAAAAAAATTTGATAGTTAAAAAAGAAAGGGGTAAATATAAATTGCGTGATAGGGTATTCAAGGAGTACTTGAGAAAAACAAAGCTCTATAAAGAAAATGGAACTTTTTTATGAGTATTGTTAGATTTTTAGCAGCAACACGTCTTAATTTGTAGTTAAATAACAAGATAGAAAACTAAATGTATTTGTAAATATTATAATCTTATTGGGTGAGTAAGTCCTCTGGAAAGGATGATGTCCACGTATGTGGAGTGGGAACGAGTACGGTGGGGGTCACTTAATTCTGACTTTTTCTAGTAATAATTCTTCTGCAATGTATTGTTTTTCTTAGAACCTCTTTTTGAAGATTTAAAACATTAAAATTGAAATTATAATCGGATATATCTAAGTTCAAGATCATTTGGTGCTTTTGGTGTAAACGGTCTAATACGATTATATTATATATAAGTAATTAATTATTAATCATATCAGATCACTATTGAAATGATTTGCATAGAAAAGGTGAAAAAATGGTCTATAAATGCTGGCAAAAACCAGGAATAGGACGTTACGTTTGTTTGAATTGTGGAGAAGATTTGCATCTGGATGATGTTACTGATACATTACCGCCATGTGCAAAATGTAAGGAATGTAAGTTTGAAAAAGGTTAATATTAAATTCATTAAACAAAAATAAGTTCCCGATTAGGTTCCCGATTAGGTTCCCGATTAGGTTCCCGATTAGGGTCATGATATAATGGAAATGTAGGGAATAAAAAATGAAAAATAACCTTGTATTATGTATGTTAATTTTAGTAATTATGGCATTTTCTGGATGTACAGATAGAAATCCAAATCCAGGTAATGTTATCTATGATTTAAACATTGAATCCACACTTGATAATCCAGTGGTTGATAAATATATCATGATTACAGATGTAGATTATGTAATTATCGAATATACGGATATAACGCCTATAAACGGAATTTCATGTGATTTTCAGTTTGTAACATATGATGTACCGACTCAAACTGGACAATCATCAACCAATTATGAATCAAACATCATAGATGTTAAAAGAATTTCGACTGATTCGGCTCCAATTTCTGGATCGGTCACTTTAAATGCAAAAGGCGCAAAAAGCATCGGAATTAGGGATAGCAATGGAAAAGGAAGGGTAAAATTGATAATGAATGAAAGTAGATCATTTGACCCTTTCTACTTTTTCACATAGCTTAGTTGGTTTCTGACATTGAAAAAAACATTATAGGGTCCTAGATTAGTTTAAAATTTTAGTTTTTTATTTTAAAATTTAGTAATGGGTTTTTGATTACTTCACGATTATGTTCATGATTAAAGTTATGATTATTAGGATCTACGCCCTATCCAGTTCAACTTCAACCTCTATTTTTGATTCAAGGTAATCAGTGTTGACTCCTAATGTGGTGAAAATATCCCAGACTTCATATAATGCTATTTGCATTAATTCAACTTTTAATCTTTCATTATCTTCCGATCTGATACGATTGAATAAGCCCCTTTCAACATATTCTGCAAATATCTTTATATTCCCCTCAAGTTCCTCTTCATCTAAAAGCACCAGCACATTAACCCATTGGATTTTTGGATGAGACAAAGCAGAATTTTTAATACTTAACACTATTCTCTCTTCTATTTTATCAATACTTTCATTAATTATGGGTTTATCAAAATTTTCCAGAATATGATCGACATCATCCTCTTGGACGTCTTGTATGTTATACTTTGCCAGCAATGCAGACCTATCAACTGTTTCAGATGTTTTGTCAATTGTTTCTACTGTTTGAACAGTTTCTAATTCCTCAGTCTCCCTCTTAACCTCCTTAATCTCCAATGGTTCACTTTCAAGCATATCCCCTCCCATTTCATCATCAACATCATCTGGTTCCTCTAACTGATTAACACTTTCAGAATCTTCTTCAGGCTTTTTTGTCAAATAAAGTTCCCAAATATCTGCATCTTCGGATTCTTCTCTAGCTAAAGCCCTTTTATAGATATTTTCCTCTTCAGAACCTTTAGCAGTAGTTTTTTTATTTTCCTGCCTGAATTTTTGCATGAGTTGTTCTTTTTCTTGTTGTTCTTGTTTTTGTGCTTGTTGTATGAGTTGTTGTTGGGTGTTGTTGGTGTTTTGTGTTGTTTGTTGGTTTTGT
>NZ_JAGGKL010000018.1 GCF_017873625.1 Methanobacterium petrolearium
CACTTGTAAAATCCTTATTTATAGTTGGCTTTCTCTTCATATAAGTAAATATAAAACCTGCATTATATAAAATTTTCTATGTCGTTAACTATAAATAATTTTTTAATAAATCTATCAGAATACCTTCCAGAAGTTCATGACTTTGCTATTTTTGACATCTTCTGTCACTGGTTATGTGACAAAAATTTAGGATTCTATGCGAAAGGTAATCCACTGCCATTATTAGGAAGTACCATTAAAATATCTGAGTTTGAACCCGTTTTCCTCAAACCTGAGTTCATTGAAACTAAATTAAAAATAGCATCTAAGATTAAAGAACAAGTTTGTGGAACTTTAAATAGTAGTAAACATGTTATGCTTACGGGAGCACCAGGTACTGGGAAGACAAATCTTGCAGAGGATGTTTGTAAAGTTGCAGAGGATCATAAATTTACAAAAGGCTATGTTCTAACAACAGCTACTTCTGATTGGACAACTTTTGATACTATCGGTGGTTACATGCCAGATGAATTTGGAAAGTTAATCTTTGAAGAAGGTAAGTTCTTACAGGCCATAAAAGAAGATAAATGGTTAATTATCGATGAAATAAACCGTGCGGATATTGATAAAGCCTTTGGTCAACTTTTCACTGTTTTATCAGGCCAAGGCGTTGAATTACCTTTCAAAATAAACGGAAAATCAGTTCGAATTCAACCTACTGAAGAAATTGGAAGCTATTATGATTCTGAAACAGCAACCTATCGTGTAGGGAAAAATTGGCGAATTTTATCCACTATGAATGTTTATGATAAAGATTATCTCTATGAAATGTCTTATGCATTCATGCGAAGGTTTACTTTTATTTATATTGATTTGCCCGTTGTAGAAGAATATATAGAACTAATTAACAGTTGGTGTGAGGATCTTGATGAAGTTTATATTCAAAAAATCCATCAACTTTTAGATATTAACCCCTATCGTGAGATAGGGCCTGCGATCTTTAAAGATGTGGCAGAATATGTAGCTGCCAGAAAGGAAATCGGAAGCACTGATCATATCTTAGAAGATGCAGTTCTTTCCTATATAATGCCCCAATTTGAAGGTTTAGAGAAATCTCAAATTTTGGATATATGGAAAATACTGAAATCTATCTTTGAAGATTCAGATGAAATAAAACAAAGATTGGAAGAAATTTCAACCATTAAACTGGATGACGCGAAATGATTTCTGGTTCTGCTGATGGTTGTTGGAAAGCTAAGGATCGAAAAGAAGTCCTTGAATTCATTAAACCATCACTTTATAGATACTTCTTCAATGAAGCTGTTCCTAATCTCCATGTTCCTCTAAAGGAGTTGGGACTTTCAGACTCAGATCTGAATTTCTTAAAAACTGTTCATTTTCTTTTAAGTCCTGAAGTGGAAGCTTTGGTAAATGTATTACCCAAATTAATCAGAAATCTCTCACACTCCACACAAAAGGAAGTTATTGAATGTAGGGGTGTTGTTAGAGGGAGAATTGATTGGAATTTAACTATTAAAGAAAGGTATAGTCAGGGCTTTAACGATCCCAGCCTTTTCATATGTCAACCTGCAACCAAAATGTATGATTTACCTGAAAATCAGCTTCTGAAGTTTATTTTATGGAAGATCCGTAGTTTAACTGAAACTATTGAGCTTTCTATTCCTGAAGAACTAATTGAACAGGACCAGTGGCGCCGATGGGTTGATATCATTGGTTCCAGGTATTACAAGGTCAAAAATGTCTCTAAAAATATTTATTTCCAACAAATTAGTTTACCACGTTTAATAAAACCTAAAACACTTCAAAAAGCCTACAGACACAGAAATCAATCATATGACCAGGTTGCAGAATGCTATGAACTTTATGAGAAATTATTCATTACTAATGACCAAGAAGTTCTCCGGCAACTAGTTGAAAGTCAAATTTTCGAGCCTTTGAATAATGATATGTTATTTGAAATATACGTTTTGATTAAAATTCTCAATTTATTAGATAACTGTCCAGGAGAATTAGAATTCGGACTTTTAAAACCTGGATCAAATTATACAGCTAGGTATACATTAAATGACCTTGAAATCTGTATTTTCTATCAGAAAATGCCATTAAGATTCTATGAATGTAGTAAAAATAAGGAAATTTTTGAATTTTATGATCCGAGTGTTAATTTAAGACGTCCTGACATTATGTTAAAATTCCAGAATAATAATGAAACATTTTATCGCATTGTTGAAGTGAAACGCACCAATGAAAGAAATTACATTGTAGATAGTGTTTACAAAGTATTAGGTTACCTGAATGACTTTGAGGACTGTCTCAAACCTACATCTAATCCACAAGGAGTCTTAGTTATTTGGGATGGTGCAAACATGACAGATATGGAAAATGCACTTAAACAACCTGTTTTCATCCTGCAGGATAAAAATATGGAAAAAGGACTTCAAAAAATACTTGAAATCACTCCTAATTTTGAAATTATTTTTAAGCAAGTTGACGATTTTCTTGCTAAAGTAGAAAATGAATATGATATTCGTTCTGAGGAAATTCTAACTATTTTCTCAAGAAGTTTCATGGCCACATTCCAAGAAGTTAAATTATTCATGGGTTTAGTAGCCGATTTAACTCCTGAAGACATCTTTATGACGATAGATGAGATCAAAAATCCTGATCCCATAAGACGATTTATTTGGGAACCTAATGATATAATGATCAAAGATAAGGATGGTAATATTAAATCTGAACCAAAGGATTGGATTAAATTTGGTAAAAAATGGTATGATAAACGTGAATTACTGAAAAACATCTAAAAAGGAGGATTTTTATGAACACATATTTTAAAATAGGAAGGAAATTCAAAGTTTTCAAGAATAATCAATTAGGGGAAAAAGAGGAAATTATGGATCCTGTAATTATTGAATATGTAACTAGGGAAGGACTTGTTGAAGTAGAGATTAAAAATGGCAAAGTACAGAAAATTGTAAACACCCAAACAAAGGAAATTCTCGAAAGGGATGTTTATAATGAGGAGGAATATAAATCTCCAAAAATGCTCCATTAATGAAATGATGTGTGTTTAATTATATTAATTTTCACAATTATAAGGGGAATAATATGGGATATTTGGAATGTGAAAATTGTGGTGGTCGATATGAGCTTCAGGAAGGTGAGTCTCCTGATGACTTTGAATCTTGTGAATGTGGAGGTAAATTAAGATATGTACCTTCTCCAGTTACTAAGGTAAAAAAACAAGGGATGATCACTACCAATAAAATATTAATTGTAATTATTGTTATTTTGATTTTAGGTGTAGGCATTACAATAGGAATGTTATTGACGAGTAAAGCGCCAGTTACTAACAATACTACCGATAACACCACATTAAATGTAAATAATTCTGTGAATAATACCACAAAATCAGTTAATAATGAAGATAATGAAGATAATTATATTGGTGAAGCCAAAGCCAAACAAGTAGCTATAGATTTCCTTACTGATAGAGGTGGAATGGAAACCATAAGCAAAATGTCTGTTGATTTTGTGACAATTAATGGTGTGCCACTGTATCGTGTAACATATTATGATAGTTATGTTACAGTTTACGGTACTGAGGCTGGTTGGGATGAAATATATATTGGGGCAAAAGATGGCAAGATCTATGATGATAGTGGATATATGGTAACTACTTAAAAAAATTTAAAAATATGTGAAGGGTTTTGCATCTGCTATTCCATTAATCAATAGTAAAAAGGCGATTAATTTGATCAATTGGGACGAATACCAGCAACTAGTAATTGAACACTTAAACCGAAAAATATCCTCAGAAGACAACCCAGATCAAAACAAAGCCATCAGTGCTCCCACTACTGAATCTCAGTTTTTAGTTGCAGGACCAGGCAGTGGTAAAACCACAGTCATGGTGTTGAAGATACTAAAATTCATATACGTGGATGATGTCCACCCCTCTTCTATATTAGCCACAACCTTCACCAGAAAGGCAGCAAGTGAGTTACGATCAAGAATCCTCTCATGGGGAGATGAAATACGACAAGTACTTCTTAAGACCCCTGAATTTAAAGATATACATCCCCATCTAAGACGTCTGGACTTCAACCAAATCATCACCGGAACCCTGGACAGCATATCCCATGACATTCTGAAAATACATCGGGCTCCTGGTGCAGCACCACCAGTAGTCATACAGGACTTTGTAACCAGTGCCCTCATGCTAAACATGGGTCTTTTTAAGGAAGAAAAACACCACAACGAAGACCTCAAAGACTACTTAATCAATCTCAGGGGAGGAAAATTTGGTTTCAACACCAATGAAATGTGCAAACAGTTACTGGAAATCAAAGATCGTATCTACTATGACCAGGTCAAATGGGACCAACTCGCACGAGAAAAACAGAACCAACACCCAGGATTTGAAGTAGCCTACCAGGCCATCAACGACTATCTATGCGAACTGGAAAGCCGAAGCCTATATGACTTTGCCATGTTAGAAGCAGAATTCCTGGACCAACTAAAAACAGGCAAACTGGATGATTTTCTGGAAGGATTGAAACTCATATTAGTGGATGAATACCAGGACTCCAACCTCCTCCAGGAGCAGATCTACTTCCAACTCGCCAGGGCAGCCATAAATAATGGTGGCAGTATGACTGTGGTGGGAGATGATGACCAATCCCTCTACCGCTTCCGAGGAGCCACCGTGGATCTATTCACCACCTTTTTGGAACGATTCAACAACCAAGTCAAAGGAAACCACCAGCCAGTACTCATCAACCTATCCCAAAACTACCGCTCCACCAAGAACATTGTAAAGTTCTGCAATGCTTTCTCACAATTGGATAGCACTTTCCAAACAGCCCGGGTGAAGGACAAACCAGCAATCCAACCAGAAAGAACTCCACCCTTCACTGACTTCCCTGTTCTAGGCATGTTCCGAAGGGATGTGAAAACCTTAGCAAGTGACTTATCCCAGTTCATCCAACAAGTAGTCTGCGAAGATGGATACAGAGTCCATGATTACCTGATCAAAGTCAATCCAGATGAAGGTTCACCCACAGATCTGTCCATACTCTTAAGCTCACCCCAGGAACTGGCATATGAAAAGAAAAAACTACCCGGCCATTTAAGGGAAAAACTCCAGATACCCATCTTCAACCCTCGCGGCCAAAACCTGGAACGAACCTGGGAAACACAGGTCCTATGCGGACTAATGTTAGACTGCATAGACCCCAACTGTGAAATACAGGAGTCGGTTGAAAAGCTCCCCTTCACTGCAAAAAATAACTTCAAAAACTGGAGAAAAACTGCCAGAGAATACCTCAAAACCAATCCAGAACCCTCAACCCCGGTCTCTTTAACATCCTTTGTGGAGGCCTGGCAGAAAAGACAACCCTTAGGACGTAAAACCTGGAAAAAAAATGTCCCCCTACTGGATCTTGCCTATAAACTGGTAACCTGGATACCCACCATGCAGGATGATGTGGAGGGTTTAGTATACCTGGAAGCCATCACCCGCACCATATCAGAAACTGCCCTATTCAGCTACTATGCTGGAGAGCTCGTATTCGATAAAGAAGACCCTGACCTGGAATGCTACTCTATAAAGGATGCCTACTGGAACATCTTCGTACCCTTAGCCACTGGTGCCATAAAAGTTGATGAAGGACTCCTGGACACCCTTCCGGATAACCGTATCAACATCATGTCCATCCACCAGTCCAAAGGCTTAGAATTCCCTCTGGTAATTGTGGATGTGGGCTCAGATTTCAGAACCAATCATCGTATGAATGCCTTCAAACGTTTCCCAGAAGAGGGAGGTAACTCATGTACCATGGAGGATGAGATCAGAACGTGCTCTCCCTTGGGATCACCTCAAAGACCAGGCAGAGATCGTGCCTTTGATGATCTCACCAGGCATTACTTTGTAGCCTACAGTCGAGCACAAGACGTACTATTACTGGTGGGACTTACCACCTATTCTGACATACCTAATGTGGCCACAGGATGGACCCGGAATGGTAACTGGCCTTGGGAAGGGTTGGATAATTTGATATTAATATAAAAAAGTTCATTTTAGTTCTTCAATTGCCTTTTTAATTCTGTGAAGAAAATTTTCTGCGTCTTTAAAGACATCTTCAGCCTCTCTTCTGGAAGGAGTATAATCAACATCATAATCTGCTTTAATTCTTTCTGTTTCAGCTTTTACTAACATTCTAGCATAATCTTCTTCTATGGTTCCATTTTTAATAAATTTAAGACCAAATTCAGAGATAAGGCCAGCATGTGTTCGTGGATGTATATTTCTAAGCTTCAATAGTGCCATGGTTGCATGGTATATTGAATAATATGATGTGCTTATAGAATCAGCTATCTGATTATTTTCAAGTAAAATATGGGCGGATTCCAACTTATCTTCAGATCTTTCCAGATGTTTTTCCAGTTCTTTCAAATAGAACCACACCATCATCTAATACATTGTTAATAAAAGAGTAACCCTGCTCAACTAATCTTTTAAACCGAGACTTCTCCATATCCTGAGCCGAAATATGTTTCCCATGCTGAAGCAATAGAGGAATAGAAACATCTAGAAGTTCATCAAGGGTTACATCACCCACTACGAGAATATCTATATCTGAATCTTCTCTAGCCTCACCTCTAGCCGCAGATCCAAAAAGGATAATGGTATCTACCCGATCACCATATTTTTCAAGAGCCAAATTAGCAAATTCTTGGGCAATGTTCTGATATTCCTCCTGGTTTTTCATGTTATCATTTATATCCCTGAACTTTATTAATATTTATTGTAAACATTCAAGGAGCCGAACATGTCACTTTCAGTCAGATCAAAACCCTACATAATCCCAGAGTACAGTCTCACCGGTGACCTGTTAGCCTATCTAACCTGCCCTTTACAGTACCGTTACCAGAACAAGGGAACTCTACCACCATCCATGCCTATCCAGTTATGGTTCGGGGACTTCATCCATGGAGTTATGGAGGAAGCCTACCTCAAATGGAAGGATAACGAATGGAAGGAGTTCCCCTGGGATTGGGAAACACAGATAAGACAAATTGAATTGGAGATCCATAAACGGATGGAATCCAGAGGACTGCAACCACCAGTCAACTTGTTCTGTCCCTTCACTGAGGAAGATGAACATCAGGGACTCTGCCCAGACACGCACCACCCCCATAAACTGGTGGCCAGTATCCGGGCCGAAGCCTCCATCAACACCTGGGGACCACACCTATTCCCACTGGTAAATGATAGTGAGGTCCGTCTAAAGGGAATACGTGACATGCCCCATTACCAAGAAGGCATTAGTAGATCGAATTATTATGGTGTAACTGGGATAATTGATGTTCTAAGCTCAGTTAAACTAGAAGAAGCAACAGATAAAAATCTGATTATAAAATATTTACAAAGGGATCCTGCTTTCCAGGAAAAACTATCCAATCTAGATTCTGATAAATATGAAGTTATTGTAGATTACAAAGGTATGAAACGCCCGTCTGTAGGCTCACCATCATGGGATCATCACTACTGGCAGGTGCAGACCTATGCCTGGTTAAGATCGCTACAACCAGATTCAAATCCAGTGCTTATTGGGATACTTTTCTACCTCAATGAATTATCTTTATTCAGGGAGGACTTGAAGGAGCTTAAAAGAGAAGTGAAAGAAGAGAGTACTGACATTATGCCGGATAGTGGAGACCGGAAATCTATATTAAAATGGAATCCCAAGCATAGAATGCCCCTACTTTCCGAATCTTTCAGACATTTACGTTCAATTCGTATGATGCCTATGGATAAGATTTCCCTGGAAAAATCACTCCAAGAATTCGATAATGTGGTGGCAGATATTGAAGGAAGCATCATAAATGAGGTGGATGGTCAGGTGATCCAGTCATCCTGGAAGACCAATCCTGATAAAAGGACCTGTGATGCCTGTGATTATAAGACTTTTTGTAAGAATTCAGCCAGTACTAAGAAACTTACTGTTCCTTGACTTTAGTTTGAAGTATGCATATTGGAATAGTAACAACTGCAGATTAAAACCGTGAACAAAGACGAAGGTCTTGCATTTGCTACTTCATTTGACTTGGACAGCAAGTGAAATCCTCATATCAACTACCACAATATGGCTAAAGGTACTTTGAATTATGCGCATTTAGTGCCACTTTCAAGCCGTAATATGTAAATATAAACTTTTAAGAACAGTGCTTGGAAAAGAACATAGTTTAACTAAAATTGGGATGCGTAAAACATTTCAAAAAGAATATGATGAAACTTACCTGTGATCAACTCACCCTAACTAAATAAAACCTGCCGATCATCTTCATGTTGGATGACATCCATCTGTATCCCTTTAGATTCTACTTTCTTCTTATTGAGGAAATTGATGATTTTCTCATATCTTTCAGGACTTATTCCCCTTTTTCGGATGAAAACCAAAAATATCTTTTTTCGAGCCTCTTCAGCTTCTTCAAGCTTGAATATGTCAAACTCTATAGTTTTACGCTGACATTGCCCTGTTATATATTTAAATTCAATGGCAATATCCACATATTTCCTGCCTTCTTGATCTAAATTAGTATCAACATTTTTACTGGACAATCTTTCAAATCTATCAGAAAGACCCTTAAATTCATTATAAAAATCTTCATTGAGAATGGCAAAATCATAATGACCTCTTCGAGAACTTCCCGGAACATTTTCACCTCTAGGAGGGAATGAATGTTTGCCACTTGTATATTCCTCAGAATCAATTTTATCAGCGAAGAATCTCCTCCTAGTAGGATATTCAGGTCGAACCAGATTCCCTAAATGGGATAACTTGCAGTAGAACACGTGATGAAGGTCATGTTCATTAAAAAAACAATCGTTATTGTTTCTGTATTCATCTTTTAATTCAGCTATAGCATTTTGAATAATTTCTTCTGAATTCAAATAAATCCCCCAATTAAAGTTAAATCAGATCATCTTTCCGATTGATTCTATCTTTTTTAACAAAAATAACCATATATCTACTTAGAATTTTTGTAGAGTATTGATCTGATCTTAAGTTATTCATTTAGATAGAACTCTCATTAATAAACATTAATTTCTTAGTTCGATTTCCACTGTTTCTATTAGTTTCAATGCTTTTGCTACCATGTTATGTGCTTCATTTTTGGATATGGTTCCAGATAAGTCATAAACTGCTCATTGTCTTTTACGACGCATCCTGTCCAGGCATATTGAATAATCTTTTCCCAAGATTATTTTTAGTGAATCTTACCACCGCTACATGAGATTTTCTACTGGAAGGCCGATAGCCAAGGTGAAACATGAGGGCTCTAACAGACTGAAGCATGGAGTTATAAGCAATGTTAAAAGCCCAATCATAATCCTCTTCTTTCAACATTCGACCAGCTGTATCAACATCTCTTTTAGCTAGATCCAATGAATTTACCACTCTTTTAGGGTCTGGCGATAATTTTATAGTATAACCATCATTTTCAAGCTTATCCAGCATCCAGTTCACCGATAATCATGATTTTGGGTTCACGGAGTATTTCCATGAGGAAAGGATCCTCTTCATCAATTTTTTTCTGATATTCTGCCTCTGATAGTATGATGTAGTTTATTTCACGAGATAACTTTTTCTCTAACAAGTTTAATTCACTAATTATAACATCTTCGTTTACATTTCCCACCATGAAAATGTCAATATCACTATCTGGGCCAGCTTCTTTGGAGGCAAATGACCCATAAATGAAAACCAGGTTGAGCTTGCCCCATTTTCCCATATTTTCCTTTAATAAGCGAGCAACACCCTCTGTTTTCATCACCATACTGTAAAGTTCATTGTAAAGATAAAAATCTTTATTAACCTGGAAATATTTAAGATTTCCCGCTTTTCGACTTTTTAAAAGGCCGATATCTTCCAGGTTAGACAGTTCCCTCCTTACTGAGTTTATGTTTTCATGGATTTTCTTGGTAATCTCCCTAACATACATTTCAACATCTGGATTTAACATGAAAATGGTGATAATTTTACTCCGTGTTTTTGATGTGAAAAGTTTACTCAACATGAATAAAAAATGTATTCAATTGTATAAATAATTTATTCATTGGCTTTTTCAGGAAGTGCTCACACTTTTTTATTAATATTTGTCTTCAGATTTTCCTCTAAATTCAGACCACATCCCATACAGAACTTTGCATCTGGCATGTTCACAGTACCACAAACCGGACAGGCCTCGGCATGTTTTTCCAGGGCTAAACCACACTCCATGCAGAAGCGTGCTCCCTCGGGATTTTCTGTTTGACATTGTGGACATTTCATTTTCATACAGCCATTTTCACTAAGTTATTGAATAAGATTTCATATTTATTATCTTGAAGACAATATTTACCTGAATGAATTCATTTATAAGCTTTTTTACGGGGTAAAACAGCATAAACAATTATCACATGACCCTTCTGGAGTTGAAAAAGAACCCTGTATCCACCAACTCTTAAACGATAATGGTTAGAATATCCCCTAAGCTTTTTGATATCCAGTTCAGGTACAAAACCAGTTTTTAATTTAACAATTTTCTCTGTTATAGAATCAGAGATATCTGATTCCATGTTATCCAAATTTTTCTGGGCTTTCCTATCCAGAAAAACTTTATATCTCATTTAATTCAAGTTCCCCGGCTTTTTTCCTGTTTTCAAAATCAATGATCTTTTTTATTTCATCCTCTTCTGCATCTTCCTCTCCAATAAGCCGGGAATCAATAATGCCCTCTATTTTCTCAAGTAAAAACTTTATCTGAATAATTTCCTTTTCAATTTCTGACAATGCCTTCACCATTATATAGATCAGTTTATTGGATTATTTAATTCTATCGAAACTAAAGTTTTAATGTGTCAACCAAGCCCATTTAATAACCCTCTGGGCCTAATAATCCTGATTTGGGTTCATGGGGTATTTTTATGGGAAGGGATCCCCCTCATCAGTTAGTTTTTCTTCATCAAATATAATTAGATTCAATGAATATCAATCTCTTGTTGGTTTCAGAAGAAGTCATAACGATTTCCTCTAAATTCAGACCACATCCCATACAGAACTTTGCATCTGGCGGGTTCACAGTACCACAAACTGGACAGGCCTCGGCATATTTTTCCAGGGCTAAACCACACTCCATGCAGAAGCGTGCTCCCTCGGGATTTTCTGTTCTGCAGTTTTCAAAAATTATATAACACCTATTTCCACCGTTATTTAACTAACTGGCCCAGCTTCTTCCCGATTTTGTCTGAAAATTTTCCAATAATAATCAAGAACATTTGAATAACCTTGTAGGGTTGTAACAGTATACCAACTACTTTTGCCACTGGATTTTGGTTTGACGGTTATTTCAACCCTTTCATCATCAAATTTTTTTAAAGTTACAGTTTGTTTAACTGTTTTACTACCAGCAACATAAGTACCATACATTACTAAGTTCTCATCATCAATTTGATACGTTTTCCATTCATAGGTGAAGGGACCATCATCATATTTGGCATCAGTGCCACTCATACTCCCTGAATCAATAAGTATCATGGTATCATCATCTGCCGATGTAGTTTCTGTATCAGTAACAACTACTGAAGTGTGGTTGGATGTATTGTTAGCCACCGGTGTATTACTTGTTAACAACATTGCAACAGCAATGCCAACACCTAAAATCAGTATTATCACAACAACTATGAGAACCTTGTTGGTGGTACTCATACCTGTCTTAGCTGGTAGAGAAGTTACAGAACCTAAATTGGCTCCGCATCTTTCGCAGAATGATGCATCATCATCATTTTCATATCCACAATTCTTACAATACATCACCTATTCTCCATTTAACTTCTCTACAACAAAACGAAGGTTAATAGTAATCATAGATGGTTACTGTCCAGCTTTCCAGGTCTTTGGTTGACACATGGATATCGTAGGTTCCTGAAGATCCAGTGAATTTAACAGTTTTTTCTTTAGTAGTCAGGGCATCAGTAGGTCCCCAATTTAACTCCCCTGATCCTATGATTCCAGTCAAATCACTAACATCAATATTCATGAAATTGGTATTGTAATTCATGGTGGGTGTGGCAGACATCACAACCTTGAATTGATCACCCTTAATTGTGAAGGAACGGTAATCATCATCAACCCCTGAAAAACTGGTCACTTTACGCCATTCAGCTTTATATGTAACATGTTCCTGAGATTCGCTAACTGAAAGTTGATCATTAGCAGTGTTGGCATCTTGATTTGACTGCATCAAGAGTCCTGCAGTAATCCCTAAAATAGCTACCAAAGCAACAATTACCACTATCAATAATTTAGTAGATGAGGACATACCACTTTTTTCAGGATATTCACGCTGTCGCCTTCCGAAATCAGGATTTCGTCCTAATTCAGCACCACATCTCTCACAAAATGTAGCATCTATATCATTTTCATGCCCACAGTTTTGGCATATCATAATTCGACCCCCATTACTTAGTTACATTCTTTAAACCATTTTTAAGGAAGACACCAAAGGAACCTCCCACTGCACCGGAAATAAAGACCATTATCAGGATGATCATGCCCTTAATAATAGTGAAAAAGAAATCTAAAAACCAACTATCTGAAGTCACAGTGCTTGTTCCTAATGAGGAAGCACTTGTTGATGAATAGGACCCAAATGCGCTTGACATGGCTGCTGCAATTCCCATGGTTATAAATAACATAACCCCTATCACAAAGCCTAATATTACCAGACCAATCAAACTTAAAAACAACCCATTTATAGCTCCATCTTTAAAATCTTCACATCCAACAATACCGGTAGCAGTGCCTCCACAAAATACCATCACAATCAGGACCTGACTTACATATATCGAAACATCTAAACTGGCAGAAGCAACAATCGAACCAAACAAAAAAGACCCTATAATAAAAACTATACAAGAAACACCAAGACCAATAAACACAGAAAATAAGTTTATTTCATCATTCAAACGAGTAAATAAACTTTTATCCATCTTTTTGCCGCAATTTCTGCAGAACAGTGCAGTTGCTTTGTTTAAAAAATTACAGTGCGGACATTTTTTTATATCTTCAACAGTTGATTTTTTATTTATTTGATCAACGGGAGAATAGGTTTCAAAAAATTTTAAATTTCCCCCACATTCACATTTATCAGAAAAATCATCTGGTGATTCACCATTTTCAAGTTCGTATCTTCCCCCACACATATCACATTCTAAATATCCCATAAATTGCCCCTCCAAACAATACTCATTGTCCCATAAGAACAAAATCAATGATCACTTAAAAAATAATTTATTAATCTAAACATATTTAATATTTTAGTTGTAATAACATCATAATAAAAACATTCATAGTTTTACTATAAACCATGTAGAGGGGATAAAAATGGTAAAATTCTTACACACTGCTGACTGGCATCTGGGGATGAAGTACAAACAGTTAGGGGATAAAGCACCAAAAGCCAGAAATATAAGATTAAAAACCGTTAATAAAATTCTTGAAACTGCTCGTGAACAAAATGTTGATTTTATTTTAATTGCTGGTGATATCTTTGACAGTAACCAGGTAGACCGCAACCTAGTGGGTACAGTTAGTCAAATGATTTTGCAAATATCACCCACACCAGTCTACCTACTTCCAGGTAACCATGACCCCCTAACCAGGGACTCCCTATATCATGATCCTATCTGGGAAAAGCCAGATAACCTAACCATATTCCGTGAGAAAGAACCAGTAGTAACCGGTAACTGCACCTTATATCCCTGCCCAGTTAACCAGAAACAATCACAGGAGGATCCCACTGCCTGGATTGATTCTCAATCTAATGATTTTGGCCTTGGTAGGGACATGTCTATTGGAGTGGCCCATGGCAATCTCCAGGTGGACTTCATAGAAGATCCTAACTTCCCCATAAACCCGGCAAGATGCGAAACTTCAGGACTGGACTACCTAGCACTGGGAGAATGGCACTCCTTATTCTGCCACCCAAATACAGAGGGAACCATTAAAACAGTATATCCTGGGACACCTGAAACCACCAAATTTGGTGAGGACAACAGTGGAAAAGCAGTCATAGTCCAGATAAATTCACCTAATGATACTCCCCAAATCACCCCACTGGATGTGGGGACATTAACCTGGCAAAAACTATCAAAAAAAATCAACAACCCATCCGATGCCCAGTACCTTGAATCAGAACTCAAAAGCATAGAAGAACCCCAAAATAATGTCATCCTGCTCAAAGTTAATGGAGTAACCGACCAGGAAACCATCAGCCAACTATCCAAGTTCGAAGATAAATACAGTAACCACTTCATGAAATTCCAAGTATCCATGGATGAACTATACCTTAAACCTAATCTTTTAGAATTAAAAGCCCTGCTACCCGAGGGTGCAATTGTAAACCAGACCTTCGAAGCCTTAATGGCACTTATGAAGACCCAGCCAGACATCCAGGAATACTCAGATCTCAACAGGGAACGCACCCATGAAATCTTCTCCCAGCTCCAGAATAAGGATTTAATAGAAGGCCTCACACCAGAGGTCCTGAACCGGGCATTTCTCCTGATGTACCAGATGATCAAGGAGGCCAACTAGATGAACATCCAAACCATCCACCTGAAAAACTGGAAAAAATTCACAAATCCCATCCAGATCCAACTCCAAGACGGTTTAAACATCCTTTACGGCCCCAATGAAAGTGGGAAAACCACCCTCATTGACTCGGTCATCACCACTTTCTACTCCAAACACACCAGTGGATCCGGGAAAATCAAATCCCTCAAACCATGGGGAACCTCCCTACATCCATCTTCCCAAATCACCTTCACCCAAAATGGAGAAATCTACCGCATAACCAAGGGATTCAAGGACAAAAAAAGCATACTGGAAAAACGTGATACTGAAATCTGGAAGAAAATAGCAGAAGGTGACCAGGCAGACCAACAACTCCTCCAACTGGTAGGTGGGCAACTAGCCACCCGAGGTGACACCAAACCAGAACAATGGGGTCTAGGTCAAACCCTGTGGATGGTCCAGGGAACACCTATCATAAATGATAACCTTAACGATGAAACCTTATCCTCACTACAAAGCATGGTGGGGGCTACCATCGAATCAGACAAGGAAAAGAAAGTCCTGAACAATATTAGATCCAGGTTTCAAGAAATTTACACCGATAAAACCAAGACACTCAAAAAGGGAAGCCAACTCAAAAAAGTAGGAGATGAAATAAAAACCTTAAAAAACGAATTACTCCAATCACAGCTAAACAATAACAAAAAGGATGAACTCGTCCGTAAAATTGAAGATACTGACATCTTATATGGTCGTAACCAAAAAAATCTGAAAGAAGCAATTAAAGAAAGGGATGTAACCGAATTAGAAGTTGAGGATGCCCGTCAACATCAAAAAAACAGGGAAGAATTAGAAAGCCAGATACAGGGTATCAATGCCAGATATGAAACACTCCAGAAGAAGATGGAAGAAATCAATGAGAGCCACCAGGAAATAGCCAATATCCAATCTGAATGTCAACAATTACAACAACAACAACTCCTTCCTCTAAATGAGGAATCAAAAGGTCTTGAAGATAACCTCAAAAATAAACTCCAAAAACTGGATGCCACTAACCAAAAGATTGACCAAGCCAATGATGAGAAGAGCATTGTTGGTATTGCCCATACCACAGTAATGGATGAACAAGCATTAGACTCTATGAAAGAACGATACCGTGAGATAACCCAACTTCACCATGATTTAAACCAAATAAAAGAAAAATTAAATACAATCGTGGCCCCATCACCCAGTCAAATGGAGAAAATCCAAAAACTCACCTCCCAGATTAACAAAACCAACATCAGCCTCCAGGCCATGGGTTTAACCCTTAATGTCTCACCACAAGCATCCCTGTCCGGGGAAATATCCTTAGATAACAAAGTAACCCCATTTAACGTTACCGAAGATGTTTCATGGACTGCCAATCAATCATTGAAAATAAAAATAGATCAGGTGGGAGAATTCGAGGTTAAAAGTGGTAGTCAAGATGTA
Organism: Methanobacterium petrolearium; assembly: GCF_017873625.1. Lineage (NCBI taxonomy): Archaea > Methanobacteriati > Methanobacteriota > Methanobacteria > Methanobacteriales > Methanobacteriaceae > Methanobacterium > Methanobacterium petrolearium. The sequence continues at coordinate 16,098 of NZ_JAGGKL010000018.1, forward strand.
AAGATCATGAAGGAAGAACTCCAAAAGATGCAGTCTGACTACCAGGAAATAGTGGCACCCTACGGAACCGAAGAACTAAGTGATCTTCAAAAGTTAGTAATAAGGAAAGACTCTAAAGAAAAAGAAATTGGCAGAATCCAGGCTGATTTAAACAAAAGGACTGATAAATCACCTGAACAACTCCAGCAGGAGATCATTGCTTTGGAAAATAAGATTAAACTAAATTGGAAGAAAATCCCCAGTGATTCTCCCTACAAGGCCTGTGAAGGTGAAGATAAATCAGAAGTAAGGGATGAACTTTCCAGTAAGATCATCCTACTGGAAGATTACATAAAAACCCAGACCCAAAACCGAAACCAATTGAATGTGGAGATCAAAACAGAAAGAAAAACCCTCCAGGAACTGGAAGAAACAGTGAATGATAAAAAAACTTACCTTCACGGAAAAAAACAGATCACAGAAGAGATAACCAAGAGATTGAAACGTTTAGAGGATGATAACATCACCTCTGAACAAAGAGAACAACAACTGAACCAGTTATCTGTTGAACTTGACCAGAAAAAGAGGGCCTGGCAGGTATATCAGGACGAAATAGAAGAAAAAGAAAAACAACCTTTAGGTGCTTTTGAAGGTCTTAAAAATAAAGTGGAAAGACTCAAAGAAGAGATCCACCAGCAAGAAGTAAACAAAGCCAGCTGGGAAAGTCAACTGCAAATCCTCATCAGCCAATCTACAGACACTAATCTCATAGAAGAAAGGTTGGAACAACTCCAAAACAATGAAAAAGAATTTCAAACCGAGGCTGATGCATTGAAACTGTTATTCCAGCTCACCAACCTTTACAGGGAAAATACCATTGGAGAACTCTCTGAACCTATCCGTAAACATGTAACTGAAGATCTGGAAAAACTGTTAGGTCCTAAATACTCCCTTGTTTTTAATAAACAGATGAAACCAGAATCAATCGAAGTTGCTGGTGAGGAAGCATCTATTGATCTTTTATCCTTCGGAACCCAAGAACAGGTATGGTGCTTGTTCCGCCTGGCACTGGGAAACATCCTGAGCAGTAATGAAAAACAGTTAGTAGTTCTGGACGATCCCTTAGTTAACACGGACCCGGCTAGGATGCATAGAGCTCTGGAAATACTCCAAGAAAACGCTCAACACATGCAGATCATTGTGGTAACCTGTGATGTGGATAAATACAATTCTCTTACTGATGCGAATTTTATATCTATGGATGGAACTATTTAAAGGGATAAATCAACTACCCCAACAGTTATTGGAAATTTTAATAAATCATGTGTTACAGAATAATATTTAAGTAATAAATTATTTTTAAGTAATAAATTATTTTTGGTTAAAGCTATTAAAAACCAGTAATCTTCAAGTATAAAATTTCCTGTTGTACTGATCCAAAAAGAATTATCCATTTTATAAACTCGAAAATACTATTTGAAATTTAGAAAGAATTTGTTTGAAGGTAGAGATCTATGTCAAAAGATCAAAAATTGCAAAAGAATAATATAGAGAATTTCGATTATCTGTTAGATCTTTGGATATTTAAATTTTTTATTGGATTGAATTCATGGTTTAAACTGTTTAATTTGGCAAATACATA
>NZ_JAGGKL010000019.1 GCF_017873625.1 Methanobacterium petrolearium
TATCTGAGAGTCCGTTTAGGAAGGTTTCTGTTTTTTCTTGGTTTTGTTCGTGTTTATCTGAGAGTCCGTTTAGGAAGGTTTCTGTTTTTTCTTGGTTTTGTTCGTGTTTATCTGAGAGTCCGTTTAGGAAGGTTTCTGTTTTTTCTTGGTTTTGTTCGTATTTTTTTATGAAGTTGTTTGTTTTTTCTTGGTTTTGTTCGTATATATTTAAGAGTCCGTTTAGGAAGGTTTCTGTTTTTTCTTGGTTTTGTTCGTATTTTTTTATGAAGTTGTTTGTTTTTTCTTGGTTTTGTTCGTATATATTTAAGAGTCCGTTTAGGAAGGTTTCTGTTTTTTCTTGGTTTTGTTCGTGTTTATCTGAGAGTCCGTTTAGGAAGGTTTCTGTTTTTTCTTGGTTTTGTTCGTATTTTTTTATGAAGTTGTTTGTTTTTTCTTGGTTTTTGTCGTATATGTTCACTAAGTTGTTTAGGTTGGTTTCTGTTTTTTCTTGGTTTTGTTCGTATTTTTTTATGAAGTTGTTTGTTTTTTCTTGGTTTTTGTCGTATATGTTCACTAAGTTGTTTAGGTTGGTTTCTGTTTTTTCTTGGTTTTGTTCGTATTTTTTTATGAAGTTGTTTGTTTTTTCTTGGTTTTCTCCGTATATGTCCAAGAAGGCTTTTATGAAAGTTTCGTTTTTTTCTTGATTTTTTTCATATGAATTTAAAAAAGAATCTATTCTCTTATAATTTCCCAGATATACATTAAAGGTTCTATTTGCTTTTTTGATAAAGTTCAAAGGACTCCTTAAAGATACCATAGTACTACCTCAAAATGTAATTTTTCATTAACTTTTTTAATATTTATTGAACTAATACAAAATAGTAACTCTTTACTTTAATATAATGTTTACTTACAAGATCTATTATTTTAGAAATGTTTTGTTGATTTTGGAATAAGAAAATCGAGGAACATTAATTCAACATGAATCGATCAAAAGATATAATTTCATCTTAAGATCATTAAATACCGTATTTATTCAACTCCCAATTTGAGATTAGTATACAAGATGATTTGAATTAAGGTAGACAAAATGTCGTAATTTTGTAGATATACTGAAAAGTTTTTCACATCTTAATGTGGTTTAAGCATAAAATTAAAAAACACGCACATCAATATGAATAACCACTTTAAGCCAAAAATAATAAGATAAATAAATTTTTAATAATTGGAATGAGGTTTGATTTGTATGGAACTTGAGCAAGTACATGGTGTAATTAAAGGTATTCCTGTAATGAGTTTTGATCAAGCGGCAGAATTAACCAGTTTTATTAAAAGACAGAAATTGAATAATATTTTAGAATTAGGGTTTGCCCATGGGGTTTCTTCTTGTTATATTGCGGGTATTTTGGATGAAATGCAAACAGGCCATCTGACAACAATAGATCGAGAATCTGCACGAAATAGAAAACCAAACATCGAATCCCTTTTGTCAAAATTGAAATTATCCTCCTATGTTACAATTTATTATGAACCTACTTGCTATACTTGGAGATTAATGAAGTTAATTGAACAAACTCCTACCCCTATGTTTGATTTATGTTATATTGATGGAGCACATAATTGGTTTACTGATGGGTTTGCGTTTTTTCTTGTTGATAAATTACTTGTTCCAGGTGGTTGGATAATTTTTGATGATATTAACTGGACATATAATGAAAGTCCATGCTTTAAAAATTCTGAAACAGTTCAAAAAATGCCTTCTGATGAACGGAATACAGCTCAAGTACGGAAAATTTATGAATTATTAGTGAAAACTCATCCAAATTATCATAATTTTATAGAAAAAGGAGATTGGGGATATGCACAAAAAAAGGATGGCATTTCAAGCCAAATTATTGAGTTAAAGGAAATTTTTAGTAAAGATGAATAAGTTGAAAATGATGATCATAATTCAATTAAAGCAGAAAGTGAACTTCAATATTGGCTTAAAACCAAATTAAATGGAGTTAATCTTAGTAATGATCATTATGAGTATTTTTATACAATTTTTTTGGTTTAGATAACGATTATTATAATGGTAAAAAAATACTTGATATTGGTTGTGGTCCTAGAGGAAGTTTAGAATGGGCTGATAAAGCAAAAGAAAGGATAGGACTGGATCCATTAGTAGATGATTATGTGAAGTTAGGTACTGACAAACATATGATGAATTATGTATCTTCAGGAAGTGAGCATATTCCTTTTGTTGATAATAATTAAAATTACCTCAGACAAAATAGTTATATAGAACAAATAAAACATAAATCCAAAACAAAATTCTTATATATTCAAGTTAAAAAAGAAAAAAAATTACAGAAAACATGGAAAAATCAGCACTTACTATAATCTCTACTAAATTAACTACTATAAATCAAGGGATGAATCCAACATTTCAATAATATAATAATTCTGATACTAAACTACATAATCTTCGAAATCAAAAGTAAAAAGTCAAGTGAAGTTATTAACTGCAATATTTAAGATAATAATAATAAGATTTAAATATTCAAAAATTTATATGAAGGTTCTTAATATTAATATTAATATGAAATTTTAGAGGATTTATATTCTTGGATTTTATAAAAAAATACAAATATAAAACCTAAAAAAACGAAGAAAATAGGAAATTCAAAAGAGATACAAAATAATGAACAAGGATTAATAGGAAGTTTCATATGGTTTCGTTTACACTGTACGTCGCTATAAAAGAGAAGTTTAATCTTATGAAGATGTATAAAATTTTTAAAGCGTGTAGAACAATAAATAAATTTAATCTTTTTGATGAAGAATTTTATCTATGGAAATATCCTTTTCTAAAAAATGCAAAAATGCCTCTTTTATGTCATTACCTTTATCATGGATACAAAGAGGGGAAAGAGCCGAGTGAAAAATTTAATGCTAACTATTATCTGCAAATACACCCTGATCTAAGGAATAACGGTGCAAATCCATTATTACATTACGTTAATCATGGGGGGAAAGATAAATTTCCCAGTCATGAAATAAGTGAACTGAAGATTATTGACACTAATAAAAAGTTAATAAATGCTTACAATAAAATTATAGAACAGCAAGAAATTTTAAATCATTATTCTGAAAAATTAAATCGATATGAACAAGATCTGAAAATATACAAGAAAGAATTGAAAAATAAAAAGGAAACTAAAAAAATTACATAAAAGTTAAACATAATTTAATGATGATGTATGGGTTTGAAATGGCCGTTCTCATTAATTAATTCTTAAAAATTGCTATAGGCTTGCTATATGTGTTAATCTCTATTAAATTAGGATTCTTGATGAAACAAAATTAATGATTTAAATTTTATAAAAGAAGTAACGACATAGAAATGAATCGTTTTTTAGAAAATACCATGAAATCATTCATTAATCAAAAAAATTTGCATTGCAAAATTATCTAAAAATTATTCAATACCATAGGTTATGAAAAATGTCTTAGTGTCCCATCATTCAACAACTTATATTAGATCATTTTGACAGATGGAGAGGTATTATATTGAAATATAATGAAAAACTTGAATTTGACGGAAATAACAGAGTTCCAATTGTTTTTATCACCGATGAAAATTTTGCAATACCAACTTGTGTGGCCATTATTTCCCTAATTAAAAATAAGGATAAAGATACTTTTTACTATATTTTTATTATTGCAGATAGAATATCAATAGAAACAGAAAATAAACTGTTTTCATTAAAAAAGGATGATGTCAACATACAACTAATTCATATTTCTTCAGAAAAATTTGAAGGAATTCATGAGGGGGAAAAAAGCATATGTGTAGCATCTTTATCTGCACTATTCAAATTTGAAATACCAAATATACTTCCTTTAGAAGATAAAATTCTTTATTTAGATGGGGATATATTGGTAAGAAAGGATTTAAAGGAATTATTTAACATAAATATTGAAAATTTTTATGTGGCAGCAGCCCATGATACTGGGAAGTTATATTTCAAACGCCCAATAATAAAAGAAATACCCTCTTACTTTAACTCTGGTGTCATGTTGTTAAATTTAAAGAGATTAAGGGAAAATAAAATTCCAGAATCGCTCATTGAAACCAAAAAAAGACAAGAAACCACCTTAATGGATCAAGATGTGTTCAACATCGTGTTACAATGTGGGGTCAAACACATCGATATAAAATACAATTTTCTTCTTTTAAATTTACATAGGGCAAAGGATAAATATAAATTTGAACAGATTAATGCTCTTTTCAACTCATCTTATAAAAATTTAGAGGATGTAGAGGAAAAATCCCATATAATTCATTTTTCTTCTCGAGATAAGCCATGGAAATTTGTTGATGGTGTTTATTCAAAACAGTGGTTCAGTTATTTCCGAATGTCTCCATTTAGAGACCCACCTAATATTTCTGACATCAAATTAGCAATTAATGAATATTCACAAGAATATCAGGATGTTAGAAAGGTTAATACAAATCCAATTGTTCATCGCGCTCCTCATGAAAAAAAGGAAGGAATTTTTCAGAAGCATCATGCTGAGTTAAACACGCCACAAAATAAAATAAAAAAATTAAAAAATCAAATTAAAAATCTCGAAGGTGAGGTTGACCAAAAAAATCGTGAAATTAATGCCTTAAAATGGACTATGGAAACTCATAAACAGTTAATAAAGAATTTTAAAGCGGAATCTAGAAGTATTAAGCAAATTTACTTGGAAAAAAATGTTTCTTCGCAGGATTATGGTAAACTTACTGTAATTATACCTTATCGCAAAACCGATGACCTCCAAAGGGAAGAAAATTTAGATATAAATTTGAGTTACCTTAGTAAGTTAGGAATTAAAAATTTGATTATATCTCAGCATTCCGATGAATCAGCTAAACCACTTTTAATTGAGAAATATGGAAATTTATTTGATTATTTCAGGGTTTACTTCAGTTATGCAGATGGAAAGTTATTTAATAAGTCCCGTGCCATTAATCAGGGGGTTATTAAATCCAAAACACCATACATCGCTATATTTGATGTCGATGCGTTAACTAGAAATGAAAACATATATCAGGCTATTTATTTATTAGATAAAGGATTTGAATTAGTACATCCGCATGACAGATTAGTAAAGGATATAGTGGATAAAAAAAGTTTTATAGAGGATTATGATTTTGAGAAAGTAAAATCACCCACGCAACAAAGAGATTGGGCTGATGGAGGAATTGTTTTCTGGAATAAACGTTCTTTCATTGATATAGGTATGAAAAATGAGCATATCACTGGTTGGGGCAGTGAAGATAATGAAATAATATTTAGAGCAAACATATTCCAACTTAAGCAGATCAGAATAGACGATATTTTATATCATCTATACCATGACCGTCTGAAAGTAAAAACCGACGATAACTTTGAAAATATGAAAAAAATGATGTATATAACGAGTAAAAAAGAGCTTCTAAACGAAATAAAGCAATGGCCTTGGCTAGAAGAAGCAAAAAAGACAATTCATGAAGATCTTGTTCTAACGACAGAAAATACTGAATTAGAAGAAGAACTTTTCTCAAAGAAATAACTGGATCCTTTACAGCCGATAATCAAAGACCCGGCAAGTATTAAAGAAAGTGATTTTAAAAAAGTTTATAGAAAAGCTTCTGCAGATAAAGATTCTGCAAATAGTTTAATTTATAAAAAAAAAGAAATTTGATAAATTATTATCTTTTCTATATATTTTAAAGAAAGAGAAACTAAATCCAAAGAATATTTATAGAATTTTTAAAGCTAGGGGACAAATTGAATCTTTAAATCTTTTTGATGAAAAGTATTATTTAACAAACTATTCCTATCTCACAAACTCCAATATTGAACTATTAAACCACTACCTCTATCATGGATGGAAAGAAAAAAACCATCTAAAAAGTTCGATGGAAACTATTACTTAAAAAGATACCCTGATGTAAAAGAGTCTAAAGTAAATCCACTTGTTCACTATTTGCTTCATGGAGAAGAGGAAGGAAGATTTCCAAATCATCATGCTGAAATGAACTCACCACAGTATATAAATAAGAAATTTCAGGACATTATAAAAAACCTAGAAAAATCCCTTTCTCAATCGAATAATTATCTTCAAAATATAAAAACGGAAGTTGAAGAGAATAATCAGTTACACAAAAAGGAAATTGAAAACTTTGAGAAAAAATTAAACTTAACAAAATCTGTTTTACACGATATAATAGACTGTTCTAATAAAAAGAAATATTGTCCCATTTGCCAAAAAACATTTTTAGCATTTTTATCTTTGGTGAAAACCATGGCCTGGGGCGCAATGTCCTAATTGTGGTTCTTTAGAAAGACATAGGGGGTTTTTCTTATTTTTAAACAAGAATCCTGAAATTTTAAATAGAAAAATTAAATTACTGCATTTCGTTCCAGAACCATTTCTTTTTCAAAATGTTCAGCGAGTCTGAAAATATTGATTATAATCCAGTAGATATTAACCCTGAACTATATAACATAAAAGAAAAAGTAGATATGCAAAATATTCCTTATGAAGAAAGTACTTTTGACCTTATCTACAACTGTCATGTTTTAGAACATGTTCCAAATGATATTAAAGCCATGAAAGAATTGTATCGTGTTGTTAAACCCACATCAGTTGGAGGCATGTGTGTAATTATGGTACCAGTATTTGAAAACTTAAGTGAAACCTTAGAAAAAGAAGAATATCACACTCCTGAATTGAGATCAAAATACTATGGGCAGCACGATCACTCACGAAAATATGGAATGGACTTTAAAAATCGTTTAGAACTTGTTGGGTTTGATGTTGAAGTAATTGATCCTAATACTTTAGTAACAGATGAAACATATGATTATGGTCGTTTGTCTGATAAAATATATTTATGTACAAAACATATATGAAGCATAATTAAATTCCACAAAAATGAACATGACAAATAAATCGAATGAATCAGTGAAATTGTCAATTTTGAAGATTTTCGCAACTTTTAATTTCTTTTTAGATCATAACAACAAATTCAACGGTTGTATTAAGAAACTTGGATTTCATTTATGTTTGAGTATTATTGGCTGAACTCTCAACTGATCATTTTTCAAGAATAGATCTACAAATCGTACAAAAAACGCCAAATATTGAATCCATCTTGACTAAATTAGGATTATCCGCATATGATTATACCTATCATAAAACCACGCTCGTAATTGGAGATAATGATAAATTGACAAAATAATAAATCTTTCTGATTTATGTCATTTTGACTGAGCCAATGATTGGTAACTGGGGTTGCTTTTTTTCTTGTTGATAAATTGCTTGTGCCTAGAGGTTGGATTATTTTTATTAATGACGTTAATGGATAATGCAGAATAAATGTATGGAATTTTTGCAGTGAATTTAAAAAGATGATTAATCATAATAATAGAAATATATTGATATTTTGTACTATATTAAATACTAATAATAAAACTAAATCATATTATTAAAAAGAAATATATATCACTAAATAAGTACTGATTAAATTTTTTTTGGTGATAAAATGAAAATAACAGTTATCGGAACAGGTTATGTGGGGTTAGTCACAGGGACCTGTTTTTCAGAGATGGGAAATAAGGTTTATTGTATAGATATTGATGATGGTAAGATAGAAGGTCTGAAAAAAGGTATCGTACCCATATACGAACCTGGATTGGAAGAATTAGTGCTTAATAACCAGTCTAAAGGCGATCTTATATTCACCAATAATCTTAAAGAGGGTCTTGATAATTCTAAGATTTGTTTCATCGCTGTGGGCACCCCCATGGGTGAGGATGGCAGTGCTAACATGCAGTATGTGTTAAATGCTGCTAAGGATATAGGTCAGTTGATAAACCATGACTTGATTGTGGTTAACAAATCCACGGTTCCCGTGGGAACTGCAGATAAGGTTAAAGCAACCATCCTAGAAGAGTTAGAACAAAGAAATCTCAAACTCAACATTGAAGTAGTTTCAAACCCAGAATTCTTAAAAGAAGGCTCTGCAGTGGAAGATTTCATGCGACCAGATAGAGTAGTAATTGGATCCAGTAATGAAAATGTAATTGAAACCTTGAAAGAATTATACTCCCCATTCACCTCTAACCATGAGAGATTCATTACCATGGATGTTCGCAGTGCGGAAATGACAAAATACGCAGCCAACGCCATGCTTGCCACCAGAATATCCTTCATGAATGAAATAGCTAATATCTGTGAAAAAGTAGGCGCGGATATTAACAATGTTCGCAAGGGTATAGGTAGTGATAAACGGATTGGATACAATTTTTTGTACGCTGGCTGTGGATATGGGGGTAGTTGCTTCCCTAAAGATGTTAAAGCTTTGATCAGTCTCGCTGCTAATAGGCGGTATGATGCTAAGATTTTAAAAGAAGTTGAAGTACTTAACAATCAACAGAAACTTACTTTAGTACGTAAAGTAGTAGATAAATTTGGGGAGAACCTTTCAGGGTTTACTTTTGGAATATGGGGGCTTTCATTCAAGCCAGAAACTGATGATATGCGAGAAGCACCTTCAGTGGTTACAGTAAACAAATTATGCCAATTAGGAGCTAAAGTGCGGGCTTATGATCCCCAAGCTATGGAAGTTGCCAAAAAATACTATTTTAAAGGTAATAAACAGGTAGAATATGCAGAAAATAAGTACGACGCTCTGGATAAAACCAATGCTCTACTACTGTTAACTGAGTGGAAAGAATTCAGAAGTCCCGATTTTCAGGAAATGAGTAAAAGAATGTGTAATAACATAATCTTCGACGGTAGAAACCAGTATAATAAAGACATGCTCAGAAAAATTGGCTTTGAATATCATCAGATCGGTAATGGTTATAAAGGAATTTAAATATGGCAACAGGGAAGATTACTGGACACAGATTCCTGTCTAATTTCAGGAAATACAAATTTTTACTTTATCAGTTGGTAAGTAGGGACATAAAAACTAAATATCGTAAATCTGTTTTAGGAGTGTTTTGGAGTTTTTTAGAGCCTCTTTTAACCATGATCGTGCTTACCATCATATTTTCTACTTTATTTAAAGGTTGGGGAATTGAGAACTATCCTGTGTACTTGTTAACAGGCAGATTGATATTTATCTTCTTTTCAGGAGGAACCACGGCTGCAATGCGATCCATAAGGAGTAGTGCAAGTATCTTAAAGACAGTTTACGTGCCAAAATATATCTATTCCCTTTCGGTAATACTATCCAACTTTGTAACATTTTTGCTCTCATTAGTAGTGTTATTTTTAGTAATGGCTGCCACCAATGCACCATTTACAATTTACATAATCTTCACCAGTTTACCTATCTTAGCCTTACTGTTCTTCACTATTGGGGTGGGAATGATAGTGGCCACTGTAAACGTCTTCTTCCGGGATCTTGAACATTTATATGGGGTCTTGATGACTCTATTTATGTACGTCACCCCAATATTTTATCCTCCCAGCATTGTTCCTTCCAGTTTCAGATTTATTCAGGATTATAATCCAATATATGCGATTATAGAATGTTGTCGAAGTGTTTTTCTTTATGGTGAGATTTATGATCCTCATCAACTACTATTTGCGTTAGTATCGGCTGCCGTAGCCATGATTGTAGGTTTAGCATTGTTTTATAGATACCAAGATAAATTCATATTACACATTTAATTTATTATTGTAAGGTGAAACATTGGAAAACACTGTTATTAAGATTGAAAATGTAAAGATGAAATTCAACTTAAGTAAGGAAAAAACAGACAACCTTAAAGAATATGTTATTAAGTTCATAAAAAGAGAACTCCATTACCACCCTTTCTGGGCCCTAAAAGGTGTTTCTTTTGAAGTTAAAAAGGGTGATAAATTAGGTATTATTGGATTAAATGGTGCTGGTAAAAGTACCCTTCTAAAACTTATTGCAGGGGTCATGAAACCCACTGAAGGACATGTCATGGTTAAAGGAAGCATGGTGCCCTTACTGGAAATGGGAGCAGGTTTTGATCCGGATTACACAGGTCGAGAAAACATTTTTCTTAAAGGAGCGTTGCTGGGTTATACCCGGCGTTTTTTAGAAGAGAAATTTGATGAAATAGTGGAGTTTTCTGAATTAGAAGATTTCATAAATGTTCCCCTGAAAAATTATTCTTCTGGAATGAAAGCACGTCTAGCATTTTCCATAGCCACCATGGTTGAACCCGAAATATTAATCGTAGATGAAGTTTTATCTGTTGGAGATGCTAAATTTCAGCAAAAAAGTCGGGAAAAGATGCAATCGCTTCTAAATGAGGATGCCACTGTACTTTTTGTATCTCACTCTACTCATCAGGTCAAAGCCATATGTAATAGAGCAATATGGTTACATCAAGGTGAAATAATTGATGAAGGATCTGCTGAAGAAGTATGTGATTTATATGATAAATGGATAACTGAGAAAAGTTAATCCACAAAATCCCGTCTATGGTTTGATTTGGTCTTCAGATAATGTTTATTGGAAAAAATAGTCATTATACATAATTACAATTGTTGATCTTTCTTTCTATGTTACAATGTTACAGTGATCTGTTTAGAACTGTAAATCTCATTGTTATTTTCATCTGATTCGAATATTTCTTTATCAGAGTCTATAATTACTCTTATGTAGTAATTCCCAGGGGTAATGTTGGTGGGTATTGTGAATTTGGGATCTGGGTGCATGTTTTCACCACCCCCAAGATTAGTAACCCGTATTTTACCAAGGAAGATACTGTTCTTGGAACTCTTTTCAGGTGTTAACTGGAAGGTGACATTGAAACCACCAGTAGATAAAATTCCATTATTTTTTAAGGTGGTATCGATGGTTACTTCATTACCTCTCACACCACTTGAGGGGACTGTTACATTGGTGATGACTAAATCTTTAAACAAACCAGTGCCATTAAAGGCTATTATTAAAAAAACCAGTATAAATGCGATTATCAGAATTAAAGACTGTTTTTTCCAATTATCAAGGATACTTCCCGAAGACGATCCAGAAGAAGATTTGGAAGGTTTATCAATTTTATCATATTTTTCGGGTTTTTTGGACTCATCACGCTTTTTATCCGATGTTTCATTAGGAAATGTTGGTTGTTTTTCATTTTTTAATTCTAATTCTCCTCCACATGTGCACTGAAAGTCTGAAGGTTCTTCATCTGGTTGTAGTTGATATTCTTTCCCACATTCTGAACATTGGACTTTCATGATCCATCCCTCAAAATCCTAAAAAGTATGATTTGTTGTTATTTTTTTACTTAATATAAATTTTTTGTCAATTGAATATATTTCCTACTGGAAAAATAACATTCAGAACCATCAAAACTTTAAAATCATCATTAATCCCATTATTAATCAAAATTCCATTTATTGAGTACAGGTTCAACCATGCTATCATAGGGACATGTTAAAATGAGATCTCTCATGAAAATCACTGGCTAATAACTGATGGATTTCTTTCTTGGTATTCATCCACTGAAATTTCTACATAACTTATTAAAGTTAGAACAGAATAAACCATTATATCTCTTTGAATGGTTTCAATTAAAATATTAATCAGATAACATCAATTCACAGATAAAATCACCAAACAAAGTCACATATAAAATCTTTCATCACCATGCTTTGGTATGTTTGTTCTGTTCATCAAAAAATTATTAAAGAATTCAAAACTCAGTTATCCTGCAAAAAGGGATTCACATGGATTTATCGATTATTATTGTAAACTACCAGACCTATGATCTTACCAAACAGACCATAGAATCTGTAATAAACAAAGAACATCCATTCACCTATGAAATCTACTTGGTTGATGATGCCTCACAGGATGGTAGTCTGGAAAAGTTACAGCAGGATTTTAAAGAAGAAAATGCAGACGGGTTAATCAAATTCATTGCCAGCCCTGAAAACAAAGGATTTGCTCATGCAAACAATTTAGCCCTTAAACAAACCAAAGCCAGATACGTATTACTTTTAAACTCAGATACAGTGATCTTTAACGACTGCCTGGCTAAGTGCTTGAAATTCATTGAAGAAGATGAAAGTATCGGTGCATTGGGATGTAAAGTTCTTTTGGCTGATGGTAACCTGGATAAAGCCTGTAGAAGGAGTTTTCCCACATTCAGTGTTTCTGCATATCGCATGCTGGGCCTGTCACACTTTTTCCCTAAAAGTAAACGCTTTGGTAAGTACAACCTCACCTACCTTGACAAGAACCAAACTTATGAAGTTGATTGTTTAACTGGTGCATTCATGCTGGTTAGATCTAAAGCCATACACTCGGTGGGCCTTCTTGATGAGGAATTTTTCATGTACGGTGAGGATGTTGACTGGTGCTATCGTATAAAGGCTGATGGTTGGAAGATCGTGTATTATGCTGGTGCAGAAGTTGTACATTATAAGGGTGGGAGTAAAAAGCGCCCAGAAAAATCGAAACTCACCCATGAATTTTATCGGGCAATGTACCTTTTTTACAATAAACATTACAAGGACACCTACCCCTGGATCATAACTGGTATAACCTACAGTGGAATTGGTGTTATGTATGGATTAAAATACCTTAAAAATTTTTTAGAAAGATAATCGGTTAATTAATTTAATATTCCTTCATTAATTTAATATTCTTTATGAACTTAAAATTGCTTTAACTAATTTAAAACATTTTCCTGATAGCTTAGTTGATGCTAGGATGTTCTAAAGCACAACAATTATATTCCCTTTTATGTATTGTGTTATAATTGCGTAAATAAGGGCCGGATACTTAGATTTGTCATGTGATCCCTTTAAGATACCATGAAATAGGGAATTAACAGATTTACGGCGAGATATATCCTGGTTATCCATTTCATCACGTATAAGTTCTATGGAATTGCCGTTTATGTATCCCTGTCCTGTAACGTAAACCGGGCCAACTGCTTGGATAATGGCGTCTACAGCATCAGGATTGATGGTTATCACAAAATTTGTCTTTATTCCTGTACTATATTCCAGTGCCTCACTTGCCAATTTAGCCCCTGCCTGAGTATCACCCTCCCAAAAACAATCATGCAAATAATAATGACTAGGATCGATTTTATATTGCATAAGGTGTTCTTGCAGGTCCTGTGGAGGCGTGGCTGTGGGGTGATATATATGTCCAGGGAATATAGGTTCAAAACTGTTTACATGCCAGTTTTTAATTTTTAAAATAACAATGGCATCAACTCCACCCACACCTGCCTTTGATTCTGATGGATCCACACATAGGATTAATATGTTCATTTCCCCGGTGTTTGTGTTAACTTCTTTAGCTTGCAGGTGTTCGTAGGTAGTGAAAATAAACCCCGATACCAAGATCAACAGTACTACTATTGTTATGAATGTTTTTTTCTTAACCATCTAAATAAACTCATTCATGTTTTTAATATCAATGATCTTTTACATAAAAGATTCATTGTGGAAACTAGTCTCATATTGTAAGATACTATGGACTATACTATTTAGGCTAGAAATTTCCTGCCAAACGAACCAGGATGAAAATTTTGAATTTAATCCCAATATGTTAACACATAAGTTTATATATTTATTAATGAAAAACCTATTTTATCGATTATAGAGCATGATTCTTTTAATAGGCAGATTATAGTAAATGACAACTTTAATTAATAAAACTTTAATTAATAATAACTAAATCCAAAATTCCTTAAATTGATTAGAGTTAATAAATACATTATATCGGTGGATCAGTTGATTAGAGAGAACCAAAGATTATTCAACCTACTCTTAATTATCATTGACATATTAATCATCAGTTTCTCCCTGGTTTTAGCATGGTACATCCGGTTTGAAACAGATTTATTAGGTTTCAGCAAGGGAATTTGGGGATTTAACCATTACATGATGCCCCTCATTTTCATCATACCCTCATATATTTTTCTTTACTATGCTTTCGGCTTGTACACTCCCCAAAGAACCCAAAAGAACATTTTATCCGAAGCATTTAGGATCATTAATGCTAATATTATTGGATTGCTTTTTATCACAACCCTGTTATTTGCATTTGAATTAACAGACTATTCAAGATACTTGCTGGCGATGTTTGCCCTGTTCAGCACCAGCTTTTCAATACTTGAGAGATTTGGAGTCAGACAATCGTTAAAGTTCATACGCAGCAGAGGACACAACATCAAATATATCCTGATTATAGGGGCGGGAGAACTGGGCAGAAAAGTTTCCCACACCATCAGCCAGAACGAATACATGGGATATCGTATTGTTGGATTTTTGGATGATAATTTAGAGAAAAACGAGAAAGTTAATGGTTCAGAGGTTATAGGGTCAGTTAAAGACCTGAAGAATGTTATTTCCACTAAATTAATTGACCGGGTGATTATAACCGTATCCCCCCGGCATTATGAACTTCTGGAATCAATAGTGGAAACCTGTGAGAAATGTGGAGTGCGGGCAGAGATCGTGCCAGATTATTACAGGTACATGCCAGCCACACCACATATTGACGTGATAGAAGGCATTCCCTTCATCCAGATCCGCCAGGTGCCCCTGGATAACCTATTTAACAGATTTATAAAGAGATTTTTCGACATAATCCTGGTGGTTCCAGCTATCATAATCCTGTCTCCCCTCCTTGTTATAACTGCCATACTGGTAAAGATAACTTCCCCTGGCCCAATAATCTTCAAACAGGAAAGGTTGGGACTTAACAAGGAAAGCTTTTACATGTACAAATTTCGCAGTATGAAGGTTCATGACACAGAAGGGGAGAAATTTCAGTGGACCACGAAAGATGACCATCGTAAAACAAGGTTTGGTTCATTTATCAGAAAAACCAGTATTGATGAGTTGCCACAGTTTTTCAACATATTAAAAGGGGAAATGAGTTTAATCGGTCCCAGACCGGAACGTCCTCCTTTAGTAGATAAATTCAGAGAAGAAGTTCCAAAATACATGATCAAACACCATGTTCGTCCAGGAATGACGGGTTGGGCCCAGGTGAACGGTTATCGTGGTAACACATCTATTTTCAAAAGGATCGAACATGACATTTACTACGTGGAAAACTGGAGATTGTCCCTGGATATTGTAATATTTTTCAGAACTCTATTCAATCTATTCCGGGATAAAAATGCATATTAACAAACATATTAAAAAATAGGAATTGTTTCAGCTCACATTAAGCTTCACAATTCGTGTTTGATAGGGGTTCTGGTCAGGAAGCTTGTAAAGAAGGAATTCTATGTTCCTTTCCCCGGGTATTCCTGCTGTGAGATCAACTGGAATTTCCATTTTTTGATTATGTTCAAGGGAAACGTTTTCCTGTTTTAGGATGGAGTTATTTGTTCTCACCACTATGCTGTAGTTAACTGTGGATCCTTCTTGGTTCACCAAGACCATGGTTAAACTAGTTTGTTCTCCGGAGACAAGGTTGAGAGTATAACCACCAGCATTTGAATCCAGATCTTTGATATAAAAGCTAGTGGCATTTGTTGCACTGCCATTGGTGTTAAAATCTTCCGAATTTATTAAGGTGTAAGCAGCAGTGCCAATGGTCAGGAGAATACAGATAATAAGGAATATACCCAGCGTTTTATCCAGTTTGGGAACACGGATTCTTCTGTTCACCGGTAATTTTCTCATTTTTAAAACGGTTATGAAACATAACAATAGACTGAAAATAGCTAAAACAATGAGTATGAGTTCTAAATGAATGCCCCATCGGGTATAATTAAAGATTAAACCAATTATGGAAGTTAAAATCAAACTTGAACCGAAACTCAGTGCTAAACGTTCAATTAATTCCAGATCGTCATTTTTAGGAAACATCACTGCCAGTAACAAGTACCCTGGTATTAAACATACAAAAAGACTACCTGGAACCATCCAGACAGGTGTTTTATTTAAAGGAGGAACTAAAACAGTAATTATCATCAGCAAACTCAGTAGAATGTAAATTATCAGATTTTTATCCCATAACTTATGTGATTTTAAAGGAATTAATTCTTCGGCAGATTCTTCTATTTTCGGCCTAAAATGCTTTATCCTCATCATATAAGCCGTAACCGCGACTAATGCAGTAATTATCGATATAAACCATGTTAAATCTCTAAAATGCAAGCCCAATGGTGAAATTTTCAGCATCAGACTGATTAAAATAACTAGGAACATACTAAACATTGTAATTAAAAATGGTTTTCTTAAAAGACCAGTAGAATCTTCTTCAGGATAAATTAAAGACATCAATGAATATCCTGAAAGTACAATTATCAATATGAATAGAAAAATATCGAGAATGAAGATATTGAATGGTTGGGTTGATGTAAATATTGCAATGATTGATGATAATACAAAAATTAACAATAGATCCTTTGATGATGTTCCTTTCATTATGATCCTCCACTATTCATAGAGTTTGGGGATAATTAAATCTTTTATTTTAGTTTTATAGGTAAGATATTAATAAACGTAATATAACGTTTGTTTCAAACTACATAAAATTTAGTATAAAAAAAGCCTAAAGAGAATTTCGATTATCTGTTAGATCTTTGGATATTTAAATTTTTTATTGGATTGAATTCATGGTTTAAACTGTTTAATTTGGCAAATACATATA
>NZ_JAGGKL010000020.1 GCF_017873625.1 Methanobacterium petrolearium
AAAGAACAACCTTCTAAAAATTAAAAATTTACCAAAAAAATTTTATAACCAAAACAAAAAAAATCATCATATCACTAGAAAATCAGACAGTGTCTATTACCCCATAGATTCTGGGATCCAAATCAGTTCCCTGATTATTTGTACTTTGACTATCTGTTGTTTCCTCAAGATTATCGGTTGAATTTGATTGTTGTTGACCTGTTTCAATACTTCCGTCTGGATCTTGTGCTGATACAGCTCCACACAAAAGCATTGCCAAAACAATTGTCGTTACTAAGAAAATCATTAGTTTTTTCAAGATTTTCACCTCCTTTTATATTATGAGTACAACTGACAAAATTCAATCATACTTTAAAAAAAATAAAGTAATTAGACATATATACTATTTTCGTTAGACTTGAATAAAAATAAAGCAATCTTTAACTATTAGGTATGCATCCATCTACTAATTTTTTATAATTAGCAGAAAGTTATTGTTAGTATATTGGTTGTTAATAACATAAAGGCATATTAATATTAAAAGAATTAACTTCAAACTAACAACCAAATACAAAACCAAATAAAACTGTGTTAACCCTGTTCAAATTATCTCAAAATATATCTTCCAGTTGTTCTACAGTAAAAACTCTTAAAGTTTCTGATTTTAAAGTATTTTAATTAAAAAGTAGGATTAAATAAAGAAATAATTTAAATTCCCTAAAAAAATGAAGGGGAGAATAAACTTATTTTCTTCCATGGAAATATCCAACACCTATCAGACCTACCAGTATCAGCACGCCAATTATGGCCACTATAGGCATGTTGGATTGGCCTCCTGAAGCAGAATTTTTTTCACTAACCTCATAGGATTTAGAAGAACTGTCACCTGCAGATTCAGATGAAGAATCTGACGTTGAGGTTGATGAACTTTGATCTCCACTATCACTTGACGTGGAAGGCTGGTCACCTGCCTGAGCACCGGAAGAAGTTGCTGACGCTGCACTTGTTGCAGGACTGGTTGGTTGGGAAGGTGATCCCTGAGAACCTAGGGTTACCATTTCACCGGTTGCATCATACATAATTGATGCGAAATTCTGAAGCTGAACCATGCTTAGGGATGAAATTGATATTGCGAAGTTGTTTAAGGCCAAAGCCCCGCAAGTGTGGTGGCAACATGAAACCGCAACCTCATAGGATTTTAAATATTCATTTGCTAACTTTTGCAGGAGTTCTGGATCTGCTTCCCATGTTCCTTTACGTGCGGACTGTAAGAGTGACGCTGCGATGCTCTGAAAAGCAACAGCTTTGAAGTCTGCATCAAAACCAGAGGCAAAAGCAGAACCTAATATGGTATTGGCTACACTAGTCATGAGTCCATTGCCAGCCACACTATTCCCATCAGTATCTTTAGTTAGCATTGCAAATGCAACAAAATTATTAACTCTGGAAGCATATTGCAGTGCACCAGAAGGATTATTCTGAAGAGATCCGAAATAATTAGGGTTGTTTACCATGGACTGGACTTCAAACTCTAATTCTTCTTTTAAATTTCTGTTTACCATGTTGTTTTGGTCTCGGATGTCAACAATGGATGTGTCTGGATTAGCACCCAAGTACTGGCAAGCCAATAGCGCTCCACCAAACCAGTCATAGTAATCATCAGAGTCCAAAAATCTCCAGGTGCTGTCAATATTCTGAGTCACTAAATTTGTATTCCGTAACAGGTATTCAAAAGTGTTCCGGTTACTGGATACCACTATATGACCATTCTCATCTAGAGTCCAGGCATTGGATATTCTTGATAGGTATATCTCTGCACAATCTGCAATTACACTGGCACTGTTTTCCCATTTACTGAAATTGGAGAAATAATTCGAGACACCAGTTCCTTCCAGTACAGCCCCAGGTAAACCAAATATACGGTCCAAGGATGGGTTTTCAGCGTAATGTTTTTTAACAAAATTCACATCCGTACTTTCATCTGTGGCGTTGACTAAGGAAACCGCACCAACCAAAAGTTCTAACCAATCCGTATTACCTATAACCGCAGTTGCGAAAACATCAATACGTGGCCTGTTGATTACAGTGCCATCATCCAGAGTGATGGTTAATTCTGAAAGATCCATCAGAGCAATACCAGTTACCACACCATTACCTGTAATACTCCAGGTTGGGGTGATTCCTAAATAATAAAGGAACTGGGCAATACCAATACCTTCTGTACGGAGTAATTCAGTTCCCCACATGATCTGAGCTATGGTTTCCGGGAATTCACCATGTTCCTGATAGTAGTCCTTCAGTTGTAAATCAACGATCTTTTTAGCAGCTTCCCAGGCAGCTTTACTGGGCATTCTGGTGGTGTCAAGAGAATATATATTGGTACCTGTGGGCAAAACATCGGAATATGATGGATCTGCAGAAAGACCTGGTATTATGTATCCTCCACTTAAAGCGTTCATTATTGATTCCCATTCCATGTTGGTCATCAGATCAGAAATGGTTTCCACACAGAATTGGAGATTGATGTAAAGAACACTGGTGTTGGTGATTCCTATCTCTGCTGCTAAATCATCCAGTGATGTTCCATTAACCAGTTGAGTTACGTAATATGTCATGTTATTTTTAATAACCTCAATGTAATCCTCGTACTGGACATCGTGGAGCATGGTATAATAATCCGCAGGGATAGAGGGGTAAAGTAAGTTTTTGATGTTGTTCATTATTTCAGTTCTGGATGAGGCTATGGTGATGGTTTCCTGGATGAGTTCATAACCCTCAAGTCCCTCTCCCAGAGTATGCAGGCCCAGAGTGATGACATCGTTTTCAAGATCATGTAATTTTAAATGGAGTTCTTCTAACCACGCGTCAAAGTCTTCGTCATCCTGCAGGGGATCAAAACCCAGATCAACTGCGGTTTGAGTAATTTGTATTTTATACTCTTCAGCTAATTCCGTGGCATCAACTTTAACTGCATTTTCGTAGCTGTGGATATAATCATGTAATGTAACTAAATCCCCGTATAATCCTGAGGAAACAATAGCCGGTGTCATGTGACTGATTACCAGGGCAAAAGAGCGGTCTTTGGCCACCATAGCTTCACCGGGGTTGGAGACTATGTAAGGGTAGATGTTGGGTATGGTGGATAACTGGAATGTCCAGTCATCAGCCTGTAATCCAACAGAACGACCTGGTAACCATTCAAGGGTTCCATGAGTACCTAAATGGATCATTACATCTGCCCCAAATACCTGATCTAACCATTTGTAGAAGGCAACATACTGTTGGTGAGGTGGAAGGGTTGCATCATGGTAATTTTCCACTTCTTCCCAGCCACGACTTGGTTGAACTGTAATGAAGACATTTCCACAGACAAGACCTGGAATTACAATGTATTCATCATCATAAACCATTATTTCCCCTAAACCAGATCCCCATTTGGCAACTAACTGTTCTTGAAGTGTTTCAGGTAGTTCATTGAACCATTGCAGGTACTGGGTAAGGTTAACCAGCTGATTATTGGAGGTGAGATTGTCATAGTTTTCTTCCACATAGGCATCGAGAAGTCCCTGTGCCCAGGTACCCTTGTTACCAAATTCAGCAATGATGGTGTAAAGTTCTGTGGCTGTGGGGATATCCTCTTTTTCCATGCCAATATCATAACCTGCATCATAAAGCTGCCCCAATAAGTCATGGAGACTCTGGAAAACATCCAGATAGGATGCTCCCAGTTCAGATTTGCCCGGAGGATAATTATATAAAATTACAGCAATTTTTTTAGCCTCATTCTCTTTTTCTTTAAGAGCAGCCCAGCCAAGGGTTAGTTCAACAACTTTGTCAATTCCTTCCTGTACTGGTATTTCATTTCCATTAGAATCTAAGTATGATACCGGTATTGCTCCGAAAACACCTTCAAATTGAGGTATAGTTACGGAGTAAGTCCATTCAGCTTGTGGTCCAAATTCACTCATGTAACTGTATTGGCTGATGGAGTTGAGAGCCCGGATGATTTCCAGGTTCATGGCGGTGAAATTGTCAATAGCCCCTCCATTGGCCATGTTAGCATAATCCATGGACCAACTATAGAGTGAATTTACAGCAACCACACCACGGGATAATGGACCTGTACCATTAACTCCTTCAACTAATTCAAGTAATAACTGACTCATTGGAGGACTGGTAGCTGATTGGAATATGTTTAATACCGCCCTTCCCTGAGCTTCATAGGTTGTGATCATGGCATCCACCAGGGATCCACCAGGATAGTAACTGGCGATAACTACAAATGAACCAGTTATATCTGATTTAGTGGAGTTGTACCAGCTTTCAAAGGCATTGAAAATCTGATTAGGATCGTTATGTTCTGCTGACCAGGTTAATAACTCGTTGGTCATCCAGTTTAAACTGCCAACTCCATCACCACCATAACCTGGATCCTGTTTTATCCACTCGTTTATTTGTTCTCGGGTGGGAGTAGTTCCGAACACACCATAATCTGGATGGTAGATTCCCCAAGTTGCGCTGGCTAAAATTGGGCCTCTATTCTCTTCAGTAGGGTTTACATCACTCTCTCCTAACAAATAAAATATATAATCTAACATATTCTGCATGTTTTCATTGACGACATCATTATCTTTGATGGCTTCTGCCTGCCAGTAAGAACCGATATATGTATTTTCAAGAGTATTGGGTGTGTTATTCTCCTGGCTTGCCCCTAAAAAGTTCCAGCTACCTAATAAATTTGAAATATAGTTATCAGTGTATATTCCGAAAATGTAAGCAATCATATGGTTTTCATTAGCCAGACTTCCTGCGATGTCCTCTATGGATACAGCACAGGTCTCTGTATACATATCTAACAAGATGAAGTTGGCATACTCTAACATCCAGTGCTTATATGTTTCATCAATGGTGTTGTAACTTTCAATGGTGTAAACACGGCAGCTTAAGTCCATAAGCGCCTGCATCTTATTGAGCTGGCCGTCTACATCGGAAGTACCATAATAACTGATAATAGCTATGTCTGGAATGAATGTATGATCAACAGTTAACGACCCTGTATTAATGGTTACATTTTGAAGGTAATTTTTATAAGTCCGGTACAGAATTTCCAGGATATAATTCCCCTTGTTTAAATTGCTGAAAATGTAGTACCCGGAACTGTCTGTGGTCATGGTGGCTATTATCTGATTGTCGCTTTGGCTTCTTAGATTTACTGTTGCATTGGAAACAGCCACTGCATCAGCCAATTCTCCCACATAATCCCCTGTTGAGTTATCATAGGCATCACGAATAGTTCCACTGATGCCTAATGATGATTCACCATAGTTATATGCGACAAGATCATCCGGTCCCGGGGTTACTGCATTGTTACCCTGGAGGTTACCTCCATTAGAGTACAAGTAATTGTAGGTGATGGTGTTATTTGATGATCCAGTGGTATTTACAGCATATGCACCGGTTGTGTTGATTCTATTAAAGGAGATGGTGTTATTTGGGAACTCTTCCGTGGACCCGCCAGTCATATATATACCGGCATTTCCAGCAGGAATAACATCACCATGATGGGAACCAGCATCAGTGCCCTCATTTCCAATGGTGGTAATGTTATTTTTGTTAATGGTATTTTTACCAGAGTTATGGGCAGCTATTCCGTAGCTATAGTTACCGGTTGCGAAGATTTCATTTTCTTCAATTAGATTGTTATTTGATGTGAATAACTCAAAAGCATAATTAACATCAGCTGATGTGTTTATAACGTTTTTAGATATGTTGCTGGCTGTTGAGGATTCTAAAGTGATCCCATAGCTATAGTTAAGTGCGCTTACATCAATATTATTTTCATTAATGATGGTATTTAAACTATTAAGACCTGCTATGAATCCTGTAGCGAAATAGCTTCCAGTCACGTTAATATTATTCTGTGAAAAAACATTGCCTTCTGCAGAGGTGGAACTATCACCCCAAACG
Source organism: Methanobacterium petrolearium (assembly GCF_017873625.1). NCBI lineage: Archaea > Methanobacteriati > Methanobacteriota > Methanobacteria > Methanobacteriales > Methanobacteriaceae > Methanobacterium > Methanobacterium petrolearium. Next base: position 5,947 of record NZ_JAGGKL010000020.1, read on the forward strand.
GCCCCTAACACTCCTAAACCATAGGAAAATGGATTGTTTCCAATTACGGTGATGTTGTTATTGGTAACTCTGTTATTATGGCTGTCATAGTAGATATCAATGCCGACCATACTGTTCATGCAGGTGCTAATGGGCATGGTGGCTGTGGTAAATCCAGATGTCAGGAAAACATCATTGGTAGTGATGTTGTTAAGGGAGGAGTACAGTAGTAGGATGCCGTAGGTGGGGAATATTTCATTGATCGCACCAATGTCCTGGCTGAGTGTCAGTGAAGATAAAAAGGATAGAGGAATACTGGTGCCGGTAGTGTTAATTGTGTTGGATAGGATCTGGTTGTTATTTGACTCGTATAGTAGTAGGGCAATGGTAATGAAATCCCCAGTTGTGGTGAGGTTGTTGTCTATGATCTTGTTGTTTCGAGAATCATACAGATAAATAGCATAACTTTCTTCATCATCATCTACAGTAATAGTGTTATTTTCAATGATGTTGTTTTCTGATTCAAAGAGTATTATGCCCTTCTGGTTAACATTATCTATTGTTATGTTGTAAATGGAGGTTCCTGAACCTCCACTGGTTATTTTAATGGTTCCGTTGTGTAATATGGCGTTGAAACCTTTTAAGGTTACTGGAATAGTTATAGTCATGTTTCGATTGTAGAAATCTCCCCATAGATTCAGGGTGCTGTGTGCGCCTACCACCGTATTTTTTAAAATTCCTTCACTGTTAAAAAAGTCACTGTAGTTGGAATCATTTATATCAAATACTGCAAATGGCGTGTCTCCATAGTTACCATTACTGGTATCGCCGGTAACAGAGATTATTGCATCGTTCCCCTCTCTATTACCATTATCTGATATCAAGTAATTATTAGTAATAGTACTGCTGTTACCTTCCCTGGTATCAACTGCATAGGTGCTAGTGGTGGTTATGTGATTAGCAGTTATGGTAGTATCAGCAGGCCATTTATTGGAAGACTGTTTTTCCAACAAAACCCCCGTACTAGCCGAATTTATAATATTGGCAACGATGTTATTACCAGTTACCTGACCATGCACACAAATACCCTCACCACTACCTGTAGTGATGTTATTCCCACTAATAAGACAATTTGACCCTTTCAACTCAATACCATAACCATTACTCAGACTGATAAGATTATCAGAAACCACCGCATCAGACCCGTAAGCAGTGATCCCACTGTGGGTTGAACCATAACCCGTTATAGTATTCCCAGAAACAGTACAGTTAGACGAAAAATAAATACCACAATAAGTTGCGGCGATGGTGTTCCCAATTATTGTGTTACCACCATTATCATGCTCAGAAGAAATACCCCGATAAGCACCAGTAACCGTATTATTAATCACACTGTTATATGCACCCATCACCTGAATACCATAACACCATGAGATATCTGCACCTACACAGGTGTTGTTGATAATTTTGTTATAATAACTCACTCCATTGGACTCAAATTTACCAGAACCCACATTGGAAAGGTAAATACAATCTGCACCATCACTTTCTACATAGTTACCAGAAATCGTGTTGTTATCAGATTCCCCTAGAACAATTGCAGTGTGGGTTCGTTCCGTATCAGAACGTACCGATGTTCTAACTGTATTTCCTACAATGAAATTGTTATTTGAACATGTTAAGGCAATCGCAAAACCATACGGCCCATTACAATGAATATTATTCCCCTGTATCGTGTTATTCTCAGTTTCATATAAAAAAATACCAATCCCATCTTCATTACTATTTTCAATGACTAAATATTTGATGTTTGTCCCGGAACCACCATTTAGGATAGTTATGGTTCCATTAAGCAGTAGTGCAGTTTTATCAAAGCTAATTATGGTTAATGGACGATCGATGATCATGTTTTTGTTGGTGAATGTCCCTGATAAGTCTAAAATGTCTCCTGCAACTATTGATGAACTGATAATGTTCCCTGCACCATTAAAATAGGTTGAATAATTATCATTAGTTATTTGATGCACATTCGCCCCACTAACTGGTGTTTCACCATAATTATCAGAAATTCTATCACCGGTGTTAGAACTTACTGCATTATCCCCTTGTCTGTTACCATTATCTGAAACCAGAGAATTATTGGTGATGGTGGTGTCGGTACCCTCTGCAGAATCAACTGCATAGGTGCTGGTGGTAGTTATATGATTACCAGTTATACTAGTGTAAGCAGGCCGTTTACTGGAAGACTGTTCTTCCAACAACACACCAGTACTATCTGAATTTATGGCATTAGCTATGATACTATTACCAGTCACCTGCCCATGCACATAAATACCCTCATTATTAGTGTTAGTGATATTATTCCTACTTAAAATACAATTTGACCCTTTCAACTCAATACCATACCCATTACTCAGATTGATAAGATTATCAGAAACCACCGCATCAGACCCGTAAGCAGTGATCCCACTGTGGGTTGAACCATAACCTGTTATATTATTATCCGAAACAGTACAGTTAGACGAAAAATAAATACCACAATAAGTTGCGGCGATGGTGTTCCCAATTATTGTGTTACCACCATTATCCTGTTCAGAAGAAATACCCCGATAAGCACCAGTAACCGTATTATTAATCACACTGTTATATGCACCCATCACCTGAATACCATAACACCATGAGGTATCGGCACCGTAAAGAATGTTAGCTATTATATTATTGTATGTGCATGGGTTTCCATTGGCATAATCAGCGAAAGAGAACATACATAGATAAATACAGTTGGAAACACTGGATATAATATTATTATTGCTTATTTTGTTGTAATGAGAATCTCCTAGAATTACCGGGGAATGGGTCCAACCATCAACAGTTTCATATTCTGAAAGGTTATTTCCAGTAATCTGATTGTATTTGGATCCTACTAAAGCAATACAGTGCCCTCTTATCCCATCAGACTGGATAATGTTGCCTTGGATGGTGTTGTTTTCTGTGTTTAAAAGATAAATTCCTTTACAGTTATCCTGGGAATTGTTTATTTTTAAATCAGTGATGTTTGTTCCAGAACCAGCAGATAAGATAGTGATGGTCCCATTGAGGATAAGGGCGGTTTTATCAGTGCTGGTTATGTTCAGAGGACGATCAATGTACATATTTTTATTGCTTATAGTTCCTGAGCAGTCTAAGACATCTCCTCCTACGATGTTGGTGTTATTAATGTATCCTGCTGAATCAAAATAATTACTGTAAGAATCATTGGAGATATTATAGACATTGGCTGCATTAACTGATGTGATATTTGCACATAAACATATCAACAAACCCATTATCATGATAAATTTTAGTTTCTGCATATTACTTCCCCATCAATAAAGTATTTTTTAAAATAATTAAAGTAAAATTTAGTTAATTAAAATAAGAAATTTAAATTATATATAATTTTCTTAAAATAGGATTGTATAATTATTGAAGGTTAACTTAATGGATAACAATATCCCTTCCAGGAGCACTATGATGTAACATTTCAAAATAAGCTATTAATTTTTGTATGATTATAGAGTGCCAAAAAAAACTATACATCCATAATTAGTATTTTGTCAACTTTTCTGAAATATTTTAAAAAGAGGTAAATAATTCCCCAAAAAAATAAATAGGGGGAAATAACGTGTTCATATTTTTTTTATAGTGGTTTTTTTATCCTGTTCCTGTGGTGAATGGACGACTGTACGCTGCTACAGGATTACCAGCAACATCAGTTACACTACCGGCTGCAAGAACCAAGGTATATTTGGTTTTCGCATTAAGCGAGGCATTAGGAGTTACTGTTAAAACCTTACCTGATGTTGAGATGGTCACAGGGACAACAGTTCCACTACTACTCACCAACCGAATACCCGCCGCATTCGCAACAACGATATCCTCATTGAAAGTAGTAGTAATCACCCTATTCACAGCCACATTCACAGCATTACGACCAGGACTACCCCTAACAGCCTTAGGACCAGTACCATCCGTAGTAAACGGACGACTATAAGCTTTCACAGGATTTCCAGCCAAATCAGTTACACTACCGGCTGCAAGAACCAGAGTATACTTAGTGGCTCTGTTAAGCGCTGAAGTAGGTGTAACACTTAGAACTTTACCTGATACTGAGACAGTCACAGGAACAACAGTGCCACTACTACTAACCAAACGAACACCAGCCGCATTCGCAACAACGATATTCTCATTGAAAGTAGTAGTAATCACCCTATTCACAGCCACATTCACAGCATTACGACCAGGACT
>NZ_JAGGKL010000021.1 GCF_017873625.1 Methanobacterium petrolearium
ATGTATTTGCCAAATTAAACAGTTTAAACCATGAATTCAATCCAATAAAAAATTTAAATATCCAAAGATCTAACAGATAATCGAAATTCTCTATAATAATAAATATTGATATCTAAAAAAGGAATGGATTTTTTTTATATTATTGAAGTCTCAGGCAAGAGTTTCACCAGGATGTAATCGTACATCATAGATTTTTTAATCTCAGAAACATCTCCTAAACGGTAATCATCCACTTCTACCTCAGCAATCTCATCTTTGTACTGATCATAGTCCAGTTTAACTCTCACACCATCTAACTGACTTACTATAGGTGCAGGAGAATATATTTCCTCTACTGCAGGTACCTGGTTTTCAATTTCTGTCTTAACCAGTATGGAAGGCACAATTGGTGGATCATCCAGCATCTCTTTTCTACGAGTATCAAGGATGTCCTCAACAACTTCAGCCAGGCTTCTGAGAGCCCTGATATCTTCGCCTCTTTTTAATCGACGTGGTATTCTTCCCAATCCACTCACGTAGGCTGTAGCTCCAGGTATGTCCTCCACATCCATCTCGGGAGCACCAGTTACCACTACTGGGATGTCGATGTCTGAGAAAAGATGGGTTTTGTTCATTATGCATTCTCTGAAGCTTCCCAGGGCAAACACTGCCAGGTCATGTTCTTCAATGAGTCTTTTTTCATCCTCGGAAATGCGGGATATTCCCTTACCTGCTCCACGAGACAGGCCGATCATATTGTCCTTTGCCCCATAACGTCGGAGGTATTCTGAGATGTCACATGCAGAGTGGGGTAAGTGTTGCCTGGCAAGTGTTGGTGATACAATGGCGATTTCTGTTCCTGCCATTGGTGCTCTTTTAATTTTTCCCAATAACTCCCTGGATTTTTCATCTACTTTTTCCACATCATCCAGGGGAACTGCCAGGGTCAGGACCAGATCCATCTGACTGGTGGTCTTCTGGAGTACAAAACCTCCCAGATCCTCAATAAGCTCCGTCATTTCTTCATGCTTGTGAACTCCACCGATATAAGTTAAGGTTTCATACATAATCTCTTCTCCAGAATATGATATCGCAGTTGTGCTCTTTCCAGGGGATTTTTGGGGGCATTTTTATGGGAAGGAAGTTCCACAGCCCTGCTACCCATGAACTCTATTTCCTTCATGAAATCCTGGTTAAAGTCATCTTTCAGGTAGTCTGGAAAGACCACAAAGTCAGGTTCATCTTCTACCAGGACAAATCCCATATCTTCAACTATGTCTCTGATAAAATTTGAGTACACCTTAACTTTTATTTTTTTCCTTTCATCACACCCGTCCCCTTTAGGGTTACCATAGTTCAGATAATAAGCTTTAAATTCTCCAGTATCAAGTTTTTCCGTGCCTAAAACATTAGAAATTTTATCAATGCTTTCATATATCTGTTTAAATGTGTTTAACTTTATTTTTAAGGCATGAATTTTTGTTTCTGTCTCAGAAAGAACAATGGCTAAATCAGCCCCTTCAAAATTGTTGTCGGTTTTTACTGTATATTCTAAAACACCAGCCAGTCTTACTACTTCCTGACACATAGGAGTGGTAAAAATATTCATAAGCACCTCAAATTTTTGTTAAAGTAACGATCTATAATTTACTAGATCTAATTTATCATCTTGCATTGTAAAATGTTATTGATAGAACCATTTATATGAATTATAACATTATTTGAAAAAAAGAATCTGGAAAGAGTTTAAAATCTCTAATTTAACCATTGAGTTCCTCTCATTAAGTTCTAAGAAGACTTACCAAAGATTTAAATAATAAATAAAATAAAAAAAGAACATAACAAGACTGTTTAATAGTGGTCTCGGGATGTGAATGAATTGTTTGGTGCAGATGAAACTCCAAAAACAGCCCCTATAAAAGAAGGGGAAGAATACGAAGTCAAAATCGAGGATGTAGGTAAAGAAGGCGATGGAATCACACGAATTGAAGGTTTCGTGGTCTTTGTGCCTGAAACAAAGGTAGGTGAAGAGGTTAAAGTTCGGATAACCTCAGTTCGGAGAAGATTCGCTTTTGCCGAGAAAGTCCCGGAATAAAAAAATAACAAAAAAATATTTATTTTTCACTCTTATTATCTATTTTTGGTGTACAAATGCAGGTTTCCTTAAGTTTAGAGAGATCATTTTCCCATGATGTTGCTATAATGGTGGATGTTTTGCGCGCCAGTACCACCATCACTATTGCCCTGGAAAAAATTCCCTATGTTATCCCTACACTGGAAATAGAAGAAGCACTGGTTATGGCACCGAAACATCAGGCGTTCCTAGCCGGTGAAAGAGATGGTGCAACCATTGAAGGATTTGACACTGGTAACTCACCACTGGAAATCCAGAAATTAAGTGGTAACACCCTGATTATCACCACAACTAATGGAACCCGAATTTTAAAAGGGATCAAAGGCCGTGCATTTATAGGTTCATTTATAAATGCCAGGGCAGTTGCCCAAAAAGCCAGTAACATTGCTTCAGAACATGTAGAAGTGGTTATGGCGGGAGTGAGAGGAAAATTCGCTATAGAAGATTTTTTAGGTGCTGGAGAAATAATTACCCATCTACAGGATCATGAACTTGATGAAATGGCCCAATCAGCACTTTTAGCAGTTCAAAATCCAGAACTGGTTGATTATCATGTTAAAAACTCCCGGTCAGCACGCAAACTTCGAAAACTAGGATTTGGTGAAGATGTGGAATTCTGCCTCCAGCGTGATATCTCACAGATAGCTCCCCAATTTAAAGAGGGTATTATAAGAATTTCAGAATAACTGAAAAATAACAAGCTTTTTATAAAGTCATTATATAAGGCATATAATCAAAATTTATAAAACTATACAAATAAATCTAGTTTCATAGTTTTCAGTTTAATTAGAGTGATTTAATGGCACCTGACAATCTAAAAATCATCGGTACAGCCCATGTATCTGAAAAAAGTGTTGAAGAAGTAAGAAACACTATTTTGGAATCAAAACCAGATGTTGTGGCAGTGGAACTTGATGCTGCCCGTTATCAGAACTTGTTAAATGAAAAAAACGGCGTCCAGACTGATAAAGAGATAAAGATAAGGGAAATCTTAAAAGGGAATAATTTAACCATGTTTTTGGTTAGTGGGTTTCTCAGCTATTTCCAGAAAAAGATTGGAGAAGAAGTGGGAGTTAAACCCGGTTCAGAGATGCTGGCTGCAGCCGAAGCTGCCCAAGAAGCAGGAGCCAGGGTGGCACTCATTGACCGGGACATTCAAATAACCCTTAAACGGGCCTTAAATCATATGACCTTCTGGGAAAAGGCCAAATTTGTGTATAGTATCATTGCATCATTTTTCACAGATGATGAAGCAATTGAAGACATTGAAAGCATAAAAGAGGGTGATGCACTGGAAGAAGTAATGGGCTACTTCCAGGAGATGTCCCCCCACGCCTACGAAGTTCTGGTAAAAGAAAGGGATGCTTACATGGCCAGGATGCTCCTGGATCTTGATGGAGATGTGGTGGCAGTAGTGGGTGCAGGCCACAAAGAGGGAATCAGGGAGAAAATGGAACATCCCGAGGAAATACCTCCACTTCACCAGCTTTTAGAATTGAAAAAACAAAAAATAACAGTTACTAATGTTATTCTATTTGCCCTCCCTGCATCATTCATCATAATATTTGCAGCTGCCCTAATAAATGGCATCAACATCCAAGGGGGACTCCTGTACTTTGTCCTGCTCACTGGTGGCCTTGCATTTCTGGGCTCATTACTGGCAGGATCAAAAATTCCTTCAGCCATAACCGCATTCTTGGTAGCCCCAATAACCTCCATACACCCCCTTCTGGCTGCTGGTTGGTTTGCAGGGATAGTGGAAGCAAAACTACGAGGGGTATCCATGGATGATCTTTCCGATCTATCCAAAACTGAAAGTTTACGTGATCTCTGGAATAATAATCTCTTCAGAATCCTTTTAGTGGTGGTGGGGGCCAACATTGGATGCAGTATTGGAACATTCCTTTCCATACCTAACGTTCTTTTACCCTTAATCAACCAGTTAATGGGTTTATAAGATTTATAAAATGGATCATGGTAATATGGGAATTGAATGATGTAGGGGGAATGTTTTAATTAATTAGAAAAAACCCCAGTTTAATGAGTTGGTTAAATGTATTTGATATTCAGATGTGACTGTGGGCGGGCAGTATACGCCAAAGAGAGTGTGAAGCGTAAAAAATGTGTTTGTGGTAAAAATTTAAAGGTCTCTGAAAGGCGAATCCTGGCCAAAACTCAAGATCCACAAGAAGCCTCAAAGAAGGTGCAGGAACTTCAGGAAGAAAAGTATGGTGAAGCAATTTTCACCACTGCAGATAAGATCAAACGGTAACAATATCTAATAAAATACATGAACTATACTAAGGGAGATATGGTGATTATGTGGGTTGGGAGGAGTTAGATTTTAAAACTCAAACAGTAATTGAGTTTTTATTGACAACCATCCCCGTTTTATCGTTTATCCTCCCTATTTACAACAGTTTAATTGGTCCACCCACCTGGGACTATCCCATACCCTAATTATCAACTATAACATCAATATTATCAATTAACCACTTTTTTATTTCTATTTTAGGCATATTAATTAAAAGGATTAAATAATCATATAGGAAGATAAAAAGACTCATTAATAAAACATCAGGTTTAATTATGAGTGGTAAAAATTTCGCAAAACTCACTCAAGCCGGTGAGAGAAAAAACATAGAATTCAAAGAAAACCTTAATTCTAAAACTCATCTTTTCACTGAGCGTAAACAACAACTGGCATCCCAGATGAAGTATCGTCTGGAGAGGGGGTATGGTGAAGCTATTTATTTTATAGGAGTTGACGATAATGGTCAACTACTGGGACTCACCCAACCAGAGATGAATGAATCACTACACGTTCTGGGTGAACTTGCCCACGAAATAAACTCCAAAATCATGGATGTGGAAACCGAACCAGCAGGTAGAGGTGAAGTGGCAAAGGTGATCATCAGCCGCCAGCAAACCAACCAACCTGACCACCTGCTAATTGGAGTTGCCGGCCATGTAGATCATGGAAAAAGCACCCTGGTGGGAACATTAACCACCGGATCCCTTGACTCCGGTTCAGGAAGCACCAGAATCTTCCTGGATGTTCAAAAACATGAAATTGAACGGGGACTGTCTGCTGATCTTTCCTTTGCAGTTTACGGGTTCAGTGAGGGAGAAACTGTAAGGATTAAAAATCCTTTAAATAAGCGTGAAAAAGCTCTTTTAGTTGAAAAATGTGATAAACTTGTTTCCTTCGTTGACACTGTTGGCCATGAACCCTGGCTCCGCACTACCATCCGTGGTATTGTGGGACAGAAACTGAGTCATGGTTTACTGGTAGTATCAGCTGATCAAGGACCAACACACATCACCAGGGAGCATTTAGGCATTATACTGGCCATGGACTTACCAGTCATCGTAGTGATAACTAAAATTGACATGGTAAGCCCTGAAAGAATAAAAACAGTCCGTCAGGATATCTTTGACCTGTTGAAACTGGTGGGTCGAATACCATACATGGTAGAAAGTCCCAAAGATGCTGATTTTTTGACTGAAAACATGAACCACCACCTGGTACCAGTTATTAAAGCATCTCCTGTCACCGGTGAAGGTTTAGAAATTTTAGATCGGCTTTTTTCAGGTCTTAAAATCCCATCCTATGAGGAAGATTCTAAAAAACCGTTCATGATGTATATTGATAAGATATACTCAGTTGTTGGTGTGGGAACTGTGGTAAGCGGCACTATACGGCAGGGTACTGTTAAAAAAGGTGAAAAGCTGATTTTGGGCCCTTTTAGTTCTGGTGATTTTGTTCCAGTGAATGTCAGATCCATAGAAATGCATCATTACCGTAAGGAGAATGCTAGTGTAGGGGAAGTGGTGGGTATTTCCATCACCGGAGTTGAAATGACTGAAATTAAAAGAGGCATGATTATTTGTCATCCTGACTATAACCCCAGTGCAGTGCGAGAATTTGACGCAGATGTAGCCATACTGGTACACCCAACCACAATTAAAGAAGGTTATGAATGTATAACCCACATAGAGACCATAGCAGAAACCACCTGCTTTAAACCCATTGAAAATGAATATTTATCAGCCGGAGACACTGGTAAGATTAGAATGAGATTCAAATACCGTCCTTTTGCAATACGTGAAGGTCAAAAACTAATATTTAGAGAAGGGAAGAGTAAAGGAGTGGGCACTGTAACCCGCCTGGTCAGTTAATCGTGTTGATCTTTTTTCTTATTTTATTTTCATATCATTGTTATTTTTTTTGTATTCTATTATCCCGGTTATTATCTATTTTAGCTCATTATTATACTCAAGTTGATTTTTTACAAATTCTCGAATTTCACAGGCTTTGCATACAGAAGCAGCAGATGGCTCACCGCATATTTCACATTCTGAAAGTTTAATCTCTTTTTTATTTATCTTAAGACTTTTCTGAAAAAATCTAAGAATTTTCATCTTGGTTCCGGGTCTATCTTCTTCCAATTGGTTTAAATAGTTTTTCAGACGTGACCTAAGAGACTGATGTGCATAAGGACATTCTGCCAGATGTACATCCATTTCATTCAAAACTGCCCACATACCTACCTCTTTTTCCGGTATGCACCATAATGGTTTAATACGTGGCACCAGTTTAGGGTGGATACGTTGCTGTCTGGGCCCGAACTTGGCAAAACGCCTTACATCTGCCCGGGCAAAACTCATAAGAAATGATTGAATTTCATCATCAAGATTATGTCCTGTGGCTAATTTATCAACCCCAAGATCATGAGCAGTTCGGTTTAGAAGGTAGCGTCTGAAAACACCACAGGGGACACAAGCAGTCTGATAATAACTTTCAGACTGATCAAGGGTTATTCCGAACTCTTTTTTAAGGGAAATCTCATGGTAATCCACCCCTAATTGGTATGCATTATTTCGGGCAGATTTCAACCCATCCTCACGATAACCCCCTATCCCTTCATCAATAGCAATAGCCAATAGTTTAAAATCAAAATCTGATTCTTTTTGAATTTTATCAAGAAGATGTAATGTTAATACACTGTCTTTTCCACCAGAAAGGGCTACGACCACCCTATCTCCATCATCTATGAGTTTATAATCCTTTATAATTTTTTTAACCTTTTTTTCAAGTTCCTGGTTGAAATTTTCAGGATCAAGGGGTTTCATAAAAATTATATGAACAGAGGCACATAAATAAGAGTATGATATCAGCAGAACTGACCATAATCCCCCTAGGCACATCTGGAACCAGTTTAAGCAACTATGTGGCTGTTGCTATAGCTGCTCTTGATGAAACGGGCATAAAATATCAGTTGAGTGGCATGGGAACTTTACTGGAGGCTGAAACTCCTGATGAACTTTTTGATGCCATTAAAATAGCTCATGAAGCAGTTCTTTCAGCGGGTGTGGATCGTGTGGTGACCAGTGTCAATATCGACGATCGCAGGGATCGTGACAGAACCATGACTGATAAGATACGTTCCGTAGAGAAGAAACTGGGATAAAAATAGTAAAAATGGAAAATTAAAGAATTTACTCAAATAAATTCTCTGAAGCAGCTTCCAATGAAATGGCTATTTTTTCCAACTCTTCAATAGTCAACCCAGGGTGTACAGGTAATGAAAGAACTTCAAGGGCAGCTTTTTCTGTTTCAGGCCAGTTATCATCATATCCCCTGTCCTGATAAAGTTTTTGTTTATATATGGGGATAGGGTAATGTATTCCAGTTCCAATTCCTTCCTGGTTCAAATATTCCATCAAAGCATTCCTTTTACCTTCTTTAACTCGCACAGTATATTGATGGAACACGTGTTTTACTTTTGGGGAAACATATGGCGGTTTGATACCGGTTAAACCTTTTATGTGCTCCTTAAGGTATTCAGCGTTTTCTATCCGTTTTTGGTTAAACCCATCCAACTTCTTAAGTTGTACCAGGCCAATACTGGCAGATATATCAGTCATTCGGAAGTTATATCCAAGAATTTCATGTTTATACCGTTCTTTTTCACCATGAGCCCTTAAAATCCGAGCCATGTCGGCCATATGGGAGTTGTTTGTGGTAATCATACCCCCCTCACTGGTAGTCATGTTTTTAGTAGGATAAAAACTGAAACATGCCATATCTCCCATGGATCCCACCATTTTATCTTTGATCATTGCACCGTGAGCTTGGGCAGCATCTTCAATAACCCTTAGATCATGTTCTTTGGCTATCTGTTTTATCCGGTCCATCTGTGCTGGTTGACCATAAAGATGTACTGGTATGATTGCTTTGGTTTTCTCTGTGATAGCCCCCTCAATGAGTTCTGGATTTAAATTAAAGGTTTTAAGATCTATATCTACAAAGACAGGCTTTGCATCCACATATAGTGCACAGTTACTGGTAGCTGCAAAGCTGAAAGGAGTGGTTATGACTTCATCACCCTTCCCTACCCCTGCAGAAAGCAATGCCAGATGTAATGCTGTGGTGCCTGAACTTACAGCAATGGCATGTTCAGTTCCAACGTAACTGGCAAATTCTTCTTCAAACTCTGCTACTTTAGGGCCTTGGGCTATGAATCCTGATTTTAATACCTTTTCAACTTCTTCAATCTCTTCTTCACCTATAAGGGGCTTGGCAATTGGTATCATTAAATTCACCTTAAATTTTTACTGATAAAATGGTATAAAGCAATCAAATAAACTATCATTAGGTAAATAACCACGAATTATTTCTTTAAGAACTACATCTTTAAAATATTCAACTATATCCTTAATTTTCCATTGATTGATCATACATAAAAACATACCTAATTTCTAAAAATAGAGGATGTAAAAGAAGAATAATTAGAATTTGATACTTTTTTAACGGAATATTTTCACAAGATCGTCTTTCCGGTTCCAGAACAGAATTACAATTGTTATAACGGCTGCCAGGATCAAGAATGGCAGACCAGTGAAGGGTTCTGAGGCTTCGGAAGTAACCACGGATGGCAGACCCGGGAGGCCAGAATCTGCAGAATTATACAATAAAGCAATATAAAGGTTGTTTGCAATGTGAACCCCCATAGCAGTTTCTATTCCATTATCCCCCAGTGTTATCACCCCTAACATTAAGCCAATGATAAAGGTAGAACACACAATTGATAAATCCATGTACAGATTGGTACCATTGAAAAAATGAACACCTCCAAATGCCAAAGATGTGAGTAAAAGAGGGAACCAGGGTTTAGATAACGAACTAAAATTTAAAAACCTACTTAATCTTTTAGAAAATAGGTTGAATCCCTGCATTAGGTATCCTCTAAACAAGATCTCCTCAAATGATGCCTGTATTGGGAAAGCTAATAAACATATGATGAGAAGGAGTAAATAAGTTTTCGAATTGAAAGTCACCTGATAACCGCCTGGATTAAATATTAAACTAGGTAAAGATAATAAAAACAGTATTAAACCCCATACAATCAGCCCTTTGAGTAACAATTTCCATCTTAAACTGTTAAGAGTATTGATAACGCTCAAAAACTTTTTATGATGTAAAAATCGTAGACAAATGTAGAAAAGAATGAATGACAAGGAATAACTTACTCCAACCAATATTATAAGAGTAAATGGATTGGAAATAAGTGACGTAACTACCTGAGTGATGTTTGATACTCCTTGGAATGACAAAAAACCAGCATAAATAATTAACACCACAACCAAGGCAATACCTGCCAATAGATTGCCACCACCAAAAGAAATTATAACAGTTAAAAGATATCTCCACCAGCTGTTTTCGCCTTCAGAAGCATTTTCTAGAAACGGTATTGATGACATATTTTTTTGACTCCATTAATATAGAACACTCTCTTTTTATCACTGTACAGAGATTTTCTTTTTACTTTGTTTTTTTATTTTTGGTTTGGTATTTTTTTATTTTTTTTATTTTTTGGTTGTTTTTCTGGGTTTTTAACCTTATT
>NZ_JAGGKL010000022.1 GCF_017873625.1 Methanobacterium petrolearium
CAAGACGTTTGGCGATCTTTCTATAAGACATTCTACCATCTTCGTTAAACAAACTAATGATTTTACGATCTATATCATCAATTTCCACTGTATCTATCTTTTTTTCATTTTCTTTCATCTTACTCACCATTTATATAAACATTGTTTATATTTTATGGATATGATTACTGATTTATTATACATTATTTAAAAATCGTTGGAAATAATTTAAATACAAGTTTGTACAAGTTATTATTAGGTGATCAAATGGGTTTGTTAAGTGAAGAGACCATAAAAATGAGGTATATTGAACTGGTAAAGAAGGGTATGATTGATGATAAGGAATGTCGGTCGTACACCACGAAGATAGATTTTGAACCATGCATGATAAAGAAAGTTCAGAAATTTGAAGATTATTTTGTTCCAGGAACTGTGCTTTTGAGTGATAAAGCCAGTTATAAACTACGCATTGAATATCCAATGGAGTGAAAGTCCAGTTGTCATTTTTAAGGTGGTCATTTTGAATCAAGGATCTCATGGACATAGTAACCTCGTGAAACAGGTGAGAAATACCACAGTCATATGGAGGATATAACCCTTATTTTTATTATTATTTAAATCATTATTTTATATTTTTTCCTATTTTTTTTAAAATTTTCTGTATCAATGTTCAGCAAAAATGATTTTTTCATAATCCCATATGGTCATTTATTACTAGACATCTAATTGTGGAGATTTTTTTACAATCAACTTGGAGGTCTTTTCATAACATTGCCAGTGTCCCTGCATCAGTGATACTGTATTTTTCCATGGAATTGGATCTTTTAACCAGCCCCATGTCAATAAGTCCGTTAAGATGTTTGTAAACCATTGCTCTGGATATTTCAACTTTTTTCCCAATTTCAACTGCATTCAAATCGTTGTGTGTTAATATTTCCAATATTTTTAGTTTGGTTCCGGAAATTTTTAGTTGTAATGGTGGTAATCTAACCACTTTCTCTCCAAAACAGGTGAAAATTCCGTTAACTCCTTCGCGGTTGGCTGCAAAATTTAAAAGAGGACCAATACCACCTGCACCATAAGCAACATAAACATCGCCATGAATTTTAGCCCCTCTAATAATGTCTAAAATCCGATTTAAAGCATCTTGAGGATCTTCAGTATCTATCCTGATTTCACCTCCTTTTAACAGAGCATCTAACTCGGTTTTTCGGTGTTTCCCATAGTGCAAGCTAATTAAGCCTTCTGGTTGAGTTTTCATAGAGACGTTGAACAGGCATTGCCCTCTTAAATTGGTGATTAAGGTTTTCATGAGATCATCTTCTAAGTGATGTTTTATTCATACCCTACACAATGATGTCTCATTTTAGTATATAATTGTATACTCTGAAAGTTGCATGAAAAGTAAAGTATATACCTTATCCTGATTTATTACCCTTAGAGATTTCAAATATTCATGGGGGAATTAGAACGAGTACATCACAAGCCACCATAAAAGCAGAAAACTATACAACACGACAGTTGAACCTTGAAATAAAGAAGGCATTAACTGAAGATAAAAAAAGCATCACTCTTGAAAAACCAGGTAAATTAAATTCTATAGCGGTAGGATTGGGTGTGGGGACAGATATAACGCTTAAAGGAGATGTGGGGGACTTTGTCGCTGCTTTGAACAACGGAGCTTCGATTCAAATAGAAGGAAACGTTGGTCGCTACGTGGGTGACAACATGACCTCTGGAGAGATCATTGTAAGAGGATCAGCCGAAGATGGAGTTGGATTCGGAACTTACAATGGCAACATCGTAGTTTACGGTGATGCAGGAGACGGGGTGGGTCAGCTTAATAAAGGAGGAATCCTGGTTATAAATGGAAACATGGGAAACCTTGCCGGACTTTACATGCTCAGTGGAGACATAATCGTCACTGGAAATGCGGGTGAAGATACTGGGGACTGGATGATCGGAGGAAACATCTACGTGGCTGGAAACTACCAGACTGGTACTAACGCCACCGTAATTGAACTCGATGCTGAGGACAAGCAGAAACTATCATTGATCTTCCAAAAATACGAGATAGATGCCCAGGCCGATGATTTCATAAAAATTAGACCACAGGCACTGAGACCATTCTATGGTGATAAGGAGGCATCCAAATGAAACAAATCCTATTAACTGACCCGGAAAAGTGTGACGGGTGCAACGAATGTATTGAAGCCTGTGCTGCAGTAAACAAGGAAAGCAGCATCTTCCTGCATAAAATGACAGAGGGTTACCAGACCATTGTCTGCCAGCAATGCATCAACCCCTCATGTATGAGGGGATGCTTTAGAGATGCCATTTACCGTGAAGGTGATGTGGTAAAGATCAACAATGACCGTTGTGTGGGTTGCCGCCTGTGCATGCTCATGTGTCCCATTGGAAGCATCACCTACGTTGATGATAGGATGCTCAAATGTGAGCAACAGTGTCTGGAGTCTGGTGAAGACCAACCAGCCTGTGTGAAAGCCTGCACGGAAGGTTGCTTAAGTGTGGTGGATGTTAAAGAATTCGCCACCGGTCTGCAGCAGAGCTTTGAAATGGATAACTCCATGGGAACCAATACCCCTCGAAATTTATCTCCCTCAGGAGACCTTGCAGTTTCAACTGAAGGCCTTTGTGTCTTCTGTGGAACGTGTGAAATTGTATGCCCCACCAACGCCATCAAAATTGTGGATGACCATGCAGAAATTGATAAAAGTCGCTGTATAATGTGTGGTTCGTGTACAGCAGCATGTCCGGTGTTGATACCTACTGGGGCAGGAAGTATATGGGATCCTAGAACCATCGCTAACATACGTTTCACCTCCAAAGAAGGTAAATATGTGCTGCGTGGTTTCGGTACCGAAAGAAAACTCCCCAAACTGGATGATATCATAATATTACCTGGACAGGCTTCTGTTTCCCCAGTTGATAAATACAGGGAGGCCTGCAATACCAAGGTTGTTCTGGGAACCCGTTATGCTGAAAACCCCCTGGAACTTGAAACACCAGTCCTCATTGCAGGTATGTCCTTTGGAGCACTCTCCGAGGAATGTAAACTGGCCATGGCCAAAGGAACCTCTCTGGTAGGTTCATGCGCCAACACCGGTGAAGGAGGAATGCTCCCCAAAGAACGAGAATACGCAGACAAACTCATGGTACAATACTCTTCAGGACGTTTCGGAGTTTCCGCCGACTACCTCAATGTGGGAGATGCCATCGAAGTTAAAATTGGACAGGGAGCCAAACCAGGAATGGGAGGACACCTCTTAGCCGAGAAGGTAAGCCCTAAAGTAGCCGAAATCAGGGGAATACCCCTGGGAACTGATGCTTTAAGTCCAGCACGCTTCCTGGATGCCACCCGACCCGGGGATCTGGCCAAACATATAGAACTCATCCGAGAAGTCACTGACTGGCAGGTGCCCATTGTGGTTAAATTAGGGCCGGGAAGAGTAAAAGATGATGTTCAACTGGTTGCAGAAGCCGGTGCAGATATAATATCTGTAGATGGTATGGAAGGGGGTACTGGGGCAGCACCAGAAGTAGTTATTGAACATACTGGAATTCCCACCCTGGCAGCACTTATGGAAGCAGTAAACGGCCTGAAAGAGATAGGTATGAAGGACACTGTGGATCTCATTATCACCGGAGGAATAAGAAGCGGAGCCGACGTGGCCAAAACAATGGCCCTGGGTGCGGATGCAGCTTACATTGGAACTGGGGCCATGATCGCCATGGGATGCCGTGCTTGCCGTATGTGTTACACTGGAAAATGCCCAGTAGGAGTTGCTACTCAGGATCCCCTACTACGTGAACGTCTGGATGTGGAAGTGGCTGCCATGCGAGTGGCTAACTATATAAAATCCATGACTGAGGAGACTAAGATGCTGGCACAACTGGCAGGTCACGATGACATCCGTAAATTCTCACCCGACGACTTGCGAGCTTTAAACAGTGATACTGCCAAGATAACCGGGGTGAAATTGACAGGACTTTAAATCTATAAAATTAGAACTTATTTTCAACCCTATTTTTTAATTTCATTTTCAATTTATTTTCAATTCAATATGAGTTTGATGGCGGAATTAATGTTTAAATAAATAATTTTTAAAAAATAATAATGAAAAATAAAAAAAGGGGAGTATCCTTTTTTATACAGGGGTTTCAGCTAATGCATCGGCAAATAACATTGCTATAGCACGGGATCCGAACATGTAGATATAGGACATTGCCAGTGGCATGGTAATGAACACACCAACAAAGAGTAGTAACAGCCCTATGAACATGGCTAAAATGCTTATTACAGCACCAATTATTGCAATGGTTATGTAAACGATTAGGTATTTTCCCCAACCAATTGTGGCTATGTAGTTTAGGATATCACTAAAGTGGAATGCTGCTCCAATGTCACCATCATAGTAGGCCATGTTGGCTATTGCAATGATCTCTATTAAGCCCACAATAAGTGCTACTATTAATAATACTGCGTAGGAAGCTATCATTCCCCCGATCATTGCAGTTGCATCTGCACCAACGTAGTAAGTTGTGGCTGCAGGTGATACCACACCAATAATAGCACCAATAATCGCTGCAATTATCCATATAGGGATAGCGTACACAATTCCCACAATCAATACTTTTAAACCATCAATGAACATGTCTCCCACTTCATCAAAGTCAGGCAGTTCATTTAAACCAGCCAATGTTGCTTTAATGATCCGGAGGATGTAACCAAGTCCAATGAAGTTCACAATTGGTATCAAAAGAATTACTGCTAAAATGATTATTTTTGTCCAGTCAGATGATGGGTACTTTACAGAGTCGGATATGATTTCTCCAATTTCCATTTTTTTTCACCTCCATATAAAATGATTAATGATTTTTTGCAGTTCCTTTTATAAAAAAGTTGTATCTTATTGCAATGAGATAAAATAAAATGAAAATTCACTATTATTCATAGTTAGTAGAAGTATTAAATTAGAAACAAAAGAAAAAAAGGAAAAGGAAAAAAAGGATTTTTTCCATTTTTTATTCTACAACTCCCACATCAACGCTGGATCCATAGAGCAAAGCCAGAGATCTGGCAGAAAACATGTACAGGTATGGATAAACCACTAAAAGTGCAATGATTGTTCCAAGGAATGGAATAAAACCCAGAATACTGGCAATTATTCCTCCAATAAATCCAACTATAATCATTACGATGTACCATACTATGTATTTTCCCCAACCAATCATACTTATTTGTTCCAAGATTTCGCTGAATCGGAAGGCTGCTCCGAGTTCACCATTATTCAAAGCCATATTTGCAATAGCAATGGTTGCTATCAATCCGAGGATGATGGCCAGGATAATTCCAATAATGGCAGTTCCACCCATGAGTCCTAGGAATGCGGTGGTATCAGTAACAGTTCCTACTGTGTATAGGGAAGCAAATGAAGCCCATACACCGATTAATATAATGATCGCTGGTATCAGGAAATATACAAACTGTACAATAAATAGTTTTAAACCGTCTATGAACATTTCACCCCACTCATCAAAGTCAGGGAGTTCATCAAAACCAGCAATGGAACCTTTTAAAATTCGGAAGAAGTATCCCATTACTAAGAATGCTGGAATAATAAGAAAACTTATCAGGAATAAGATTCCAAGTATCAATAATTTTTTCCAGTCTTGTGACGGATAACTAAGGGAATTCGATATAATTTCTCCAATTTCCATATTATTACCTCCTTTTTGGGTGAGTTATTTTTTGTTTTTTTTATTATAAAAAGGTAATGCTCCTTTTTTCCCAGTATATGTAATAAAAATCCTAAAAAGTGAATAATTTTGAAAATTTTAATAAAAATCTTGATTTTCATTGTTTTTCAAAACCAGAAACAAACAAAAGTCCCAAAGCTCTGGCGTACAAGAGATAAAGGTAAGGATAAATGATTAAAATTATCAAAATCCAGCCTAAAATGGGTATAAAGAACAAAATACTTGCTACAAATCCAATGCCCAGGCCTATGATCATCATCATCACGTACCAGATAATCAGATCCACCCAGCCAATGGCTGCTATCCTATCAGTTATTTCATGGAAACGGAAGGCTGCCCTAATTTCTCCATTGTAGTAAGCCATATTAGCAAGGGCAATGGTGAAAAAAACTCCAAAAATAACTGACACAATCACTCCTAAGAAAAATAGTCCTCCCATCAAACTGAATACAGTGGTGGGAACAGTTACATCTCCTACACTCTGAAGGGCTAAGAGTGAACCAATGGAAGCCCAAACACTGAGAAATAGGATGACCGCTGGAACTATGAAATAGGCCAGTTGCACCACAAAAACTTTAAAACCATCAACGAACATTTCTCCCCACTCATCAAAATCAGGAAGATCATCAACTCCTGCAATGGACCATTTCAAGGCCCTGAACAGATAACCCATGGTTAAAAAGCCTGGAACGATCAAAAAACTGAGTAGAGATAACATTCCCAAAATAATTACTTTTTTCCAATCTTTTGATGGGTATTTAGCTGCATCAGAAGTTAAATAGCCTATGTCCATATAATTCGCCTCTTTCACATGATTCTGGAAAATGTAACCTTTAACTATTTAATTCTATTTTTTTGTCATCAATATATTTAATTTGATTGTAATAAGGAGTTTAATTGTAATCAAAGATTTATGTAAACTAATGGTTGTGGTAATGCTTTAAGTAACCTAAAAAACTGTTATCTTCATTATTTTTAAGTGTTAAGAAAAATTCATCACCACAGTTTATAAGATTAGGCTGATGGTTATAATTTCCAATATCTTCCCTTAAAACCTATTTTTCCACATAATTTTCCATTTAATCATGAGAAAACACAAATATTTAAAACTAATAACAATATATAAGGATTAAAAAAAATAAGGGAAATATCATTTTATGTTTTAAATTAAGTATAATGGGTTTTTGGTGAATCAATGAAATGGCAGGTTATATTAATAGCAGTCCTGGCAATATTTGGGGTTTATCTTGTTATCTCGACAGCTGTAGGTCCGTTTGAACCCGTGGGTAGATTGGCATTTGTAAAACTTGCCAATCCTGACATGTATCCTGGACATCCTCATTCTAAACTTTTAGCACAATATGCGGAGGAAAGAGGCTCTAAATGTGCCCTGGTTGTTCATTTTGCCGGGGATTCCAATTACCGTCATTACAAGGAGGGGGATGTGATGATAATAGAATTGGCATTAATTGACACTGAGGGCACTGGTGCTGCCGATCCTACTGACTATTTAGATTCACTTAAACTGTTTTTATACGGCCCTGACGAGGGTAGGTATAAATTCAGGGCAGATGGGATTGAATTTAATAGTTGGAGTGAGGCTCGTGAATACGTTCTAGAATTAGCAGCTGAAAATGGGCAACAGGGCCCCATGCCCATGGTTTGGCATGGAACGGCACGATCAGGGAATCCTATATTCATTCAGGGTTGTGGTTTTCCACTTTACTTCTATATCACCTGGCAGGAATACGGCAGATTCGCTGCCTATTATTATATTGTAAAGGGCATGATGACTCCTTATATAAGTTTACCTTACCGGAACTACGAATTATTGCATTCCTCTGAATTACAGTATTATTACACTAATAATATGCTTAATTATCAGTAAATCAATATTATGAGGATGAGGGAATGTTAAACATGGAAATTAATAAATATAGAAGGAGAACCAATAATATAGTCCCTGTAATCCAATTCTCCTTTTTTACTTTTTGAGAAAATTCTTCTATTATTCGCTATGGTTCTTCTACTAAATTGAAATTTTATTCGTTTTTATTTTCCTTTAAAATAATCTCTTCAATTAATTGTAATGGGGCGTCAGTTTTCACACCGTTGGGATTAAAATGAGTTCTGGAAACATGGTGTCCTTTTTTTTCAACAGAATCCATGATGAACTTCAGTGGAAGGGCACTGGTCTTCAACTTCCGGCAAATAACATGCAGATCATAAAAAGTGGGCGGGGCAAGGGACTCATCAAAACACCTTTCCAGGAGTTTTAAAACCTTATTTTCTGTGTTTAAATTGAGATGGGGAACCAATTCTAGCATATTACTCAAAAAATCGGGATTTTGTATTTCCCCACACCATAGAGGACCACCAACATTCCAGACCTCACCACATTCAGGACACTTAAATGGTATAAGGGGACTTATTCCTTTGAAAATCTGACGGTTAAGGCATTTAGAGCAGTGTGCTATGTGTCCAAGGTTTTCTAAGGATTGGTCTGTTTGTTTAGCTCCTTTTCCGACCAGGGCATAGATACGCATGTAGTGTTCCGTGCTGTGGGAGAATTGGAACTCCAAATGCTTTTTATACTTTGAAAAAGTGCGGCATAGGAATCCTGCGAGTATTCTAATACCGGTTTCATGGCAGTATTCATTTTTCATGGGTTTCGCACTGTATTTTCTGATACAGGGATTTTTATAGGTGCCACAAAGGGCGGATGTGTCTGTGGCAGTGACACAAATCATTCCACCTGCCTTCAAACTGGAAGCAGCAGAATCAACATAGGGTGAGGGAGTGCCAAAAGGGTCAATATCCACCACATCGAACTTACCTCCACATTTACGCAGTAATAGGTTGGCATCATCTCTACAAACCTTCACATTGGATAAATCATTTCGGGTAACGTTTTCACGGGCAATTTCAACAGCTAAAGGATTTAAATCATTCACTACTGCCATGCCAACGCCTTTTATTTCTTTTGAATATCTTATCCCCCTTATTCCACTTCCTCCAAATGCATCGCAAATTTTAATATCATCATCCTTCATTTGCCTGTAAACAGTTAAAGCAGCTACTGATAAGTCCCGGTTGAGTTCCATGGCTGGATTGTAAAAAACAGGAACCCTTGAGGATACTTTTTCAAACTGAGGGATTTTTATCCTTACATCACCCTCTTCAATGTACAAAAAATCCATTTGCTAACCTCGAAAATATAACGTTATAAGCAGAGTATAAACCCTATTTTATATTTATTGATATCGCACATACACATTAGTTCATGGCATTAAACTAATTAATGATCTCAGGGTAAAACTATCCAAGGTCATGCTATTATTATTTACAAGTCAAACTATTACTTATTAATAATCCACATGGCAAAACTATTGATATACTAATTTAATAGGGTAAAATTATTTACCAATATTAAATTATATGTAGAGAATTTCGATTATCTGTTAGATCTTTGGATATTTAAATTTTTTATTGGATTGAATTCATGGTTTAAACTGTTTAATTTGGCAAATACATAT
>NZ_JAGGKL010000023.1 GCF_017873625.1 Methanobacterium petrolearium
ACACTTGTAAAATCCTTATTTATAGTTGGCTTTCTCTTCATATAAGTAAATATAAAACCTGCATTATATAAAATTTTCTATGTCGTTAACTATAATCAAAATAAATATGGTTAGGGAACTTATTACTTAATGGTGAAACACTGTAGGTATTGGTGCAATTATTGGAGCTCCTATTGCATTAGCCGGAGGAATGATTTTTTCAGCGGGTTTTAATACAGTTGTAACACAAGTAGTATATGGAAGAACTTGGATTCCTCCCAATACTCCCATTAATAACACTTTATAGAACTCTGTTCGCTTGTAGTACAATTGGTTAGTTATGATATCAATGGGCAGCGAACAATGTTATCAGTGATAAAATTGTTTATTTCATTTATTTAAGCCGCATGAGTCTCCCATGTCATTTATTGGTGATATATATGGATAATGGCATAAATAGTATAAAATGGATGTCAATAGTTGTCGGGATTCTGATAACGGTTTTATTTTCATGGAGTTTTTTAGTGTCTGAATCTCCTTTGGATCTATTATATCTTTCTATAGGATTACTGGCTATTATTTGGGGATTCCATATTGAAAATGGAAAATTTAATGAAACAACCACTTATTTTGCGGCTATGTTTTGTGTTAATGCGTTCCAATGGCTTATACTGATTTATGTCTTGTTCATCAGCAGGGTTTATGTAACCAATGATCTTTTTACCTTGATTATAGCCCCAGTGATAACCATATTTTTAAGTTACCAAATTCGTAGAAGTGACTTGAAATACATTGGAAATCGCCAAAAGACAAATAAAGATGTGATACTGGTCGATAAGACCAAAGCGATGTTAACGGATAAACTAAAATTCCTATTGATTTTTTCTGGGATTATGATTATGTTCATTTGTCTAGCAAGTTTTTTCCTATCTAGATCTCCCTCAGCACTATTTTGTAGTTCTATTGGGATGATGATGGTTGTATATGGATATTATCGTGAAGATAAAAAAGTGAATATAACAGTTAACTATTTCCTGGCTATGTTTTCTCTTTTATTATTTCAATGGTTAATTTTGGACTATGTAACCTTTATTTATCCAGCTTATGTGTCAAGTGATTTTTTTAAAGCTTATGCAGTGAATGATGGTACATTTCTTTTCACATTTGCATTTATATTTACAATGTTGTTTTATATCCAAATTCGTGAAAGTGGAGTCAAGGTAATTAAAATAAACTGGCAGGGAATATTTATTGGTGATAAAAAAATATTCTAGGCAATGTTTATGCAGATATCCAAACTATTGAATACTGAATCATGCCCAACTAGGACTTCACCTACCAGTATAGCACTATTCCCCTGGATGTTATGGGGTCCGTGGCACGGAATATGCCATATACCAGCTTATGCCTTCGGACTGGGACAGATCTAAGGTTATTCATATAATAACAGTTACACTGTCCTGAAAACTGTCACAGTAATGGAATTTTTATCAAACAGTATTCATTTATTCAGTAACCACTGTTTCTAAAGTGGTGTCAATTACAACATCAAAGGGTATCTTTTTAGTCCAACCCACCCTTTTGAAGATGTCCATGAAACAAACCCCGATTACTTTTGGTTTTTCATCACCGGAAATCGCGTCCAACATGTTCACAACATCTTCCGGTGCACATCCAAATTTAGGCATGGCAAGACCACCCATAACCACCACCACTTCCGGGTTTTGAGGATCAGCTTTTTGATCTACAACACTAAAACCAATGTTTGGTTGTTCTTTTATCATTTTTGCCTGATCTATGTCAGATTTAGGCACGTATATCATTTCTAAATCTTTATCCCGAATGGAATATGCGAGTAATTCTATAAATGGTGTGCATACCGCTACTGATCCTGTAAAAACTACAGTTGAACCATTTTCAATTTCTTTCACATTTTCTCTGAAGGCCCCTGTGAAACCTACAATACCACTTTTCTTTTCCATTTTCCATCACCTTTAACCACAATTTCAGATTAATGCTATCTAATTATATTTGATAACTTTGATAACATAAAGAATTTCATAAGATGGGGTGACAATTTTTTCAACAAAAGAACAAATTTTAAGGATAATGATTAACTTTTCAATGTGATTAGAGTTATCTCACACCGGGACCCAAGTCGCATGGGAGGCCCCCATGTACCAGTACCTTGAGATACGTAAAGTTTTGTTCCTTTATACTCATATAATCCAGTCATATAGGGGAACATCAATTTAACCAGCACATTGAATGGTATCATCTGGCCATTATGAGTGTGACCGGAAAGTTGTAAGTCAATTCCAGCCTCATTGGCATCTTCCAACTCCCCGGGGAGATGGTAAAGAAGAATTGATGGTTTATCCTCGTCGATTTTAAGCTGGGAAAGGATTTTTTTCAAATGACCCCTCCCAAAAGAGTACTCCACACCGATAACTTGTATTCCCTTGAATTCAACCAATTCATTTTGGAGTATTTTCAGTTTTGTGGATCCCAGGACCCTGAAAACCTCATCCAGTCCCTCATAAGTCTCATGATTACCTGTGACAAAGAAAACTGGTGTGTTGAAGCGGTTGATGGCTTTGAATGTATGTTTATGCAGTCGAGCGCTGCCATCAACCATGTCTCCTGTTATAAAAACCACATCCGGATTAAGTTTATTGGTTTTGGTGACAATTCTCTCCATGTACCCTGAGTTTCTCACCGAACCAATGTGGATGTCACTGAGGTGGACCACCCTCAAATCATCCTTTAAACCTTTTAATGGTATTTCGATTTCCTTAATCTTCAATAAATAGCTGTTATAAATGGCATATGAGCTGATAATAATTGTTAATATTGCAATTGTGATTCCTGCAGTTTCACGAGGCAGTGTGATGAAAAAGGATAACACTAAATAGGTTATAAGGAAAAATAGTAGATAAAATGATATTCCCATCCATGCAGAAGCCACGGTGTAGAATATACGGGTTATATTGTTGGACACCGTCCTTTCAATGATGTTACTAACTGGATAGGACAATGCAGCAATTAACATGAGAATGTAAAACCCATTATCCATTGGAAAACCGAGTAAAAAGGACATTCCAAAGAAAACATAGTAGTTAAGGACCAAAAAACCCACGAAAAACAGGGATACAAACATTAAATAATGGATAATCGTTCTCATCTTACCGCCAAAGAATTCCGTTATCACCATGTATTGGTGTCGTGAATTAAAAGTATTGGATGTCGTGAATTAATTATAATTTGATTAAAAATATAATTTCATTATAGAGATTTTCTTTTTACTTTGTTTTTTTATTTTTGGTTTGGTATTTTTTTATTTTTTTTATTTTTTGGTTGTTTTTCTGGGTTTTTAACC
>NZ_JAGGKL010000024.1 GCF_017873625.1 Methanobacterium petrolearium
CGACACTGTCTGTTTTTCTAGTGATGTAGTTTTTTTCCAAAAATGAGAATTTTAAAGTTTTTGTGTTTTTGATTAGTCTTATAAAAGTTTTTAGTCTTCCAGAAGCTTTATAACTCCTGGAAGACAATGTATATTTGGTAGATACACATGGTTAGTTTGGATTGCACGTTATTAAACTTTTCGCATAAAGATTTCTTCTCTTCGGTTTTCGAAGGTTATGGTAATGAGTTCGAATATACATCTAATGGTGTTTTTCGCAGATCTGAAAGGCCAATTTGTCCCGAGTGCTCTACACGAATGAATCACAATGGTTATAATACGTATACTAAGCAGGGGTTGGGTAGTGTTCGTATTGGGCGTTATGTTTGTCCTTTTTGTAGGTGTTCTTTTGAGGAGGAGCGTGGTTTTTGGGAATCGTTGAAGAATGATTTTTTCACGGTTTTGAACCGGTTGTTTCAGGTTTTAAGGGTTAATCATGTGTCTTTTCGAGGTATTTCAGATGTGATGGATTTGATTTTTCCGCGTGGGAAAGACACTATAATGAACGTTTTCAACGAATCCGTTGAAAAAATCATTGTTCCACCGATAGAAGACGTTCATATAGTTCATTATGATGAACAATTCCCTAAAAGGGGACGAACAACGGAATACCGCCTGACCTTACTGGATCATGAAACTGCAAGATCAATTGCAGAGGAACTAAGCAGCAAAAAAGACCCTAAAACCATTAAAAATTTCCTATCTCGACATTTAAACCCGGAACAGAAGACTTTTGTGGTTGCTGACCTTTATTCCAGCAACCGACAGGTTTTCGAGGAATTCTTCGGCGAAAATCTAATTTTCCAATACTGCCTTCTACACCTAAACAAACGCATAGTAAATGATTTCCCAAAAAACACCACATTAAAACAGGAATTAACCAAATACAAATTACTGAACATCTTTTACGACAGAGATGCCGAAATACAATTCCTCAAGGAAATCATCAAAGCCAACCCCGAACACACAGATCAACCTAAAAAATGGCATAAAACAAAACTAAAACCATTTAAAAAGTTCTTATACAAACGTAAGCTAACACGCCGCCGAAACAAACTGAACCATAAACAAAGAACCTACTTAGACGCTTGCACGAAAATTAACCAGCTGATGGCTGAAATCGACACATTCGACAAAAAAGTACGCAAAAGACTACGCAAAATCGATAAAAACTGGAAATACTTCACCAACTTCTACTTCACACCATCTGCACCAGCCACCAATAACCTAATAGAAAACCACTACTCCACCAGCCTCAAAACACACCAAAAAAAAGCACTAAGAACCCCACAAGGAATAAAAAACCACATCAAACTCTCAGACATCAAAAAAGCAGGAATACTCGACAAAACAGGCGGAACAATCCTAGAAATCCACCAAAAAATCAAACACATAAGCACCAACTAAAAAAAAAAGAACCACCAAAAACCCTGAAAGAAATTTCCCCCGCATAGCGTTAGCCAGCATCAAAATCAACGTAAAAAACCCATAAAAACCAAATCCAATCCTTATTTTCCCACAAATTTAAAAAAAAAACCTAAAAAAAACGAATAATAAAAAGAACAACCTTCTAAAAATTAAAAATTTACCAAAAAAATTTTATAACCAAAACAAAAAAAATCATCATATCACTAGAAAATCAGACAGTGTCT
>NZ_JAGGKL010000025.1 GCF_017873625.1 Methanobacterium petrolearium
TTATAGTTAACGACATAGAAAATTTTATATAATGCAGGTTTTATATTTACTTATATGAAGAGAAAGCCAACTATAAATAAGGATTTTACAAGTGTTGAAGAGCTTCAAATTAGAATAAAGAAGTTGGAACAGGATGTGAAAGTTTTAAACAAGTTGTATTTCATAAATGATATTTATCATGATGTTTCTATCACAGAATCTTGTAAAAAACTGGGAATTACAAGAGTTACTGGGCATAATTGGTTAAATCAATGGAATGAAGGCGGATTTGATTCTTTAGGCAGAAAATCTGGTAGTGGAGGTCAATCGAAACTTACTCCTGAGCAAAAAGAAGAATTATCTGAAATTATCATTGAAAATGAGATTTATAGCTCTAAACAGGTTTTAGAATTAATAAAAGAAAAATTTAATGTTGAATACAGTATTAGACAAGTGGAAAGAATTTTAAGAGATTTAAAATTTGGATATGGTAAACCTTATACGATATATTCAAAAATGCCAGAAGATGCTGAAGAATCACTTAAAAAAAACTTCAAGGAATAAATCTTCAAAATAGCATAATTGGATTTTTAGATCAGACTGCATGTCAAAATATTGGTAATTCAGGCCGAATTTGGTATAAAAAAGGAACGAAAAACATTTTAAAGAAAAATCCAGATAAATTTTCAGTTACAGGAATAGGATTCCAGTCAATA
Source organism: Methanobacterium petrolearium (assembly GCF_017873625.1). Taxonomy (NCBI): domain Archaea; kingdom Methanobacteriati; phylum Methanobacteriota; class Methanobacteria; order Methanobacteriales; family Methanobacteriaceae; genus Methanobacterium; species Methanobacterium petrolearium. Next base: position 696 of record NZ_JAGGKL010000025.1, read on the forward strand.
AACGGCAAATCATTAATAGACTTTCCCGAAGGATCTAAAACATTCGATTTTATTAATTTTCTAGTTAAAATTAGAATCAAAAACTCAAACAACCCGTATGTCAAATCTAAATTGAATTCCATTTTAAATAATATTAACATCAATGAAACACATCTAAAAACGCTTTTAGAAGCAGATTTTCATGATAAAACTGAATTTAAACATATTATTGACGATTTTTTCACACCTCAAAAAGACTTAAGTATTGAACAAATCAAGAAAAAAATGAGAATTATCTTAGAAAATGAAAATAAAAAGAATCAAAGAATAATTGACAGATTACAAAGGGAAAATATTGTTAAAAATTTGGAAAAATGTGAAATTACAAGTCAATTAAAAAAAGAAACAAAAACTGTAATAATTTTAGACAATTATCCAGTTCATAAAGCACAATTAGCTAAAAAAGCTTGTGAAATCCTTAACATCCAATTAATACTTTTGCCCCCATATTCCCCAAAACTAAATCCCATAGAACAAGTTTGGAGAATAATAAAACGCGAACTGTCTAAAATCTATATAAAAGATGAAACATTCTTAATTCAAAAATTTAAATCTTACTACAATGAAATAATCGGAAATAAAACATTTTACGAAGGATGGATAAAAAAAATT
>NZ_JAGGKL010000026.1 GCF_017873625.1 Methanobacterium petrolearium
GCACCCAACTACTCATCCTACAGCGGCCTGGGATCATACTTCGGATATGAAAACCTCATCTACACCTACAGCAAAATCCTAACCACCTACAACAAAACTGGAACACTGCCCACAAGTGTTTCAATCAAACTATGGAAAGCTATTGTAGATCCAGATGGCTCTTGGTCCAAACCGGTGTATATTACCACTGATTATATATATAGCAGTAGTGTGGATTGGGCAATGATGAACTCAATTGTCGCTTATTTGGAGGATTGGGGAGTTGATTGGGGATTAAATGCAACTGCATGGGCTAGAGGTCCTAACACACATTGTTCAGTTCTTAAAACTTCTAGTGTACCTGAAAATGCGTTGATTGTTAATATATATGGTGGTGCATGTGCCGCAACTATTTATGAAATGGGAACTTCATGGTATAAAAAGATTAAAGGAGCTGCAGAAGTATTTAGTATATGGATCTCCCCACCTGCCTGGAATATAAAAAATTGTCCTACGAGAGATATATATGGTAGAAATTTCCTACCCAAAGCTTGGGACGATAATTTCAGTGGGAACAGTTTACCTAACTGGGGATACAATACGAAGGGCCAAATTGTCCAAGGGTTAAGTAATCCTGACAAATATCTCACAAAAAATGGATATAAGTTCCTGGTGACCAGTAAAAACATCGAAAAAATGGCAATAGCCATATATGAACAATTGGTTCTATAAAGAAAGTAATATTGAGTGAAGTTGAATGTATTAAATCAATCAACTTCAAAATACTATTTTAATTTTTTTTATTTAGTAAAATATTAATTTAGAATTTGGCTGTTATCTTTTAAATAAAATTTTTTTAATAAAAAAATTGTTTTTTTAAGGTTGAAATTATTAAAAAGAATCAGATATAACCCAAAAACCAAAAAAGACGTTAAATCTTATAAAACATGGCAAAATTATTTATAAAGAGTTATTAAAAAAAACTCTAGATTTGACTGCCTTTAATTATATAAAGCCAGATTAATTCCTTTTAATGTCTTATAACGGAAAATATTTCACAAATAAGAAAGAATCGGATATGACTATTTTATGGAAATAAACATTAAAACTAGTTAATTTACTAAAAATACCAAAGAAACCATCCCACTAAAATTAAGAAAATCTAAAAGGCTCAAACAAAGTCTTAAATCATGCCAAAAGACCTATACATGTCTTTTTTTGGAAAATAAATCAAAACATTTATA